>NZ_CAJXPA010000114.1 GCF_913058035.1 uncultured Paraglaciecola sp.
AATAAGAATGAATGTTTAGGGTCATATTCCCGTTAAAATTTCCATTTATTTAAGCAGTGAATGGCACAAAAGTTTAGTTAAATAGCACCACACTGCTCATTGTCCAATATGTTTTATGGTCTTTATTTCTTCCCTTTTTTTCAAGTCATCGAAAATAAAGCTTTGGGTCGTTTATGTTTATTCTATTAATGTATGTCCACGCAATCATTATGTTTTCATCTGTAATATTAAATATCTCTATTAAGCTTTGCTGCTGTCATATGCTTTATGTCTGATTGTATTTAGAAGCGTTCGATTATTTATATATTGTGCAATGAGCTTTTGTAAATTTAGCTAACCCTACTCAATCCCAGTAAAACATAAGTTAATTTTTGTCTTTATTCGCCTTCTTGCATTAGTTTATTTCTCATAACGTTAACTCAACATAAATAATCACAGATCCAGAAGAATACGCAATTGCTCATTAACCGATAATATCTCGAGTGAGCTATATTTCGTAAGATCGACTGCGATTACATCAACTTTTTAAAACCTACGAATACAATGAAACACCATAAGTTGGTTGTTATTTTCGGAGCAACTAATGGTGTTTTATTGCCGTTCAACAGAGTTAGGTTCCCGATTGCTCTATTTCAACTCATCCATGTTTTGTCGTCAGGTAAAAGTGCTATTTCAGCTATATTCGTTGATGTTATCTATGGATCCACTTAAAACCAACGCCGTTGTTAGTTTTGTGCACCACTATTGCATCATGACTTGACTGATAGCTTAAGTTTGGGTTGTGGCAAAATTTAATCGTCACGGATGTAGACTCAAGGATGATGATTTGACTTTGGCACTTTTTAATAAAAATACCACCTGAACACATATTTTCTGTTTCAAATTCGCCATATTTTTCTTCGCCACACGATAGTTCAACACGTTCATTTGCTTTTGAACGCTCATTAAATCGATTATTCATGTAAACCTCATATCCTTCAACAATTAGACGGCAACGTATGATAAGTTTTAAGTGGATACGAAGATTATAGTTACTCGCAGGAAAAACGCTGCATGTCAGTGTAGCCATCGTCTGTAATTCATTGAAATATCAATCAATATTTTTTTTTTGCAATTTGCTTGATGAATTTATTTAGCAATGTACGTACCTTCACTGGCGTTGTTAAGGTACGTATAATGGTGCGTAAACCTTAGATAGACACTGTTGAGGGTTAGCTTCTATATCACGCTTGAGTTGGTAGTCAGAACGCTCTTGACTAACAATGTGAAAAGTAAACTTAAAACCTATTGACTTCATACTTATTTAGTTGACTTTTCAGATGACGGTTCAGGTTGATGTCGATATTTTGATTCACTATTTTTATGCCTTTTTTCACGTTGTTTTTTTTCAAGCTCAGCACGAATGTTAGCTGTATTTTTGTTTTTTGATGAACAAACAAGTTCCTCTTTATCAAAGTCGTCAAACTTTACACGGTTGTCTTTACCCATAATACCTATCAACTTAATTAACACCTGATGTATGAAGATAGTTTAATACTTAAATATGAACAAACATTGATCCAAACTAATTATTTAATTAAAAATAATATCCAACTTTACATTTTTTTCGTATTGCTCACTCATGTCATTGCGACCGAAGGAATGAGCGTAGTTTTTTCAAATATCTTCGTAAAAAGGGTCAATAGTGCAGTTTATTTTGCTTGGTTTTGTACATCATTATCTTCTTATTGCTCGTTTGTATTCAATTTTTAATGGCTTGCAAGCTATTAAACGGCATTTGGCCTGATCAACCTAAGTCGAGGAGATTGAGGATTTCAGGTCGAGTGAGTCTGTGCGGGTTGGTTTTTAAAAACAGCATATCAGTTCGCTAAAAAGCAGCGAAACATAACGTTTTCAAAAGAATTATTACTAACCACTAATTCTATTAAAGCCTTTCCCAGATGTATAAAGTGAGCACTATCAAATAATTTAGAACACAACAAAGACTTGTTTGAAATTAAACCGAATCAATTTAGTTCTAGAACACGATTTAGTTGCATTTAATTATTGTTAATAACTTCAAATTTGGATAATGCTAATTGTGAGAGTTTTAAATTGTTAGCCTATTGCTAATATATTTCTTAGTTGATCTCCCAGCAGTCCGGGCAATATCCCAAGTATGAGTAAACTTGCAGTAATAAGTCCTACCCATATTTTAGTCAGGTAAGCGCCATGTGCTTGGTGTATGTCATTCTTTGCAGGGGCAAACAACGTGAAAATGACTCGCAGGTAATAATAGAGTCCTACAGCACTGCCTACCAACATGGCAGTTACTAACCACCAAGCAGAAAGTTTGATAGCGAGGGTTAACAAATAAAATTTACCAATGAAACCTATTGTAATAGGCATACCAGCGAGTGACAGAAAAGCGATGGTCATAATGCTGGCGAGCCAAGGATGTTGCCAAAACAACCCTTGTAATTGTGGTAATTCATCCAAGTCTTGCTGATCATCAAGTCTGGATAATAGCGTGAGCACCGCAAATATTAAGATTGAGGCGACCAGATAGGCTAATAAATAATAACTGACGCCTTCCAGCACTAAACTATGATCAACGCCCATCGCAATAACCGCTGCCACTAACACATAACCCATATGGGCGATAGCCGAGTAGGCCATCAAACGTTTAAGACTCTGTTGTTGCAGGGCCAGCCAGTTACCTAGCAGCATGCTAGCAATTGCCATCAAACTTAACATACGTATCAAGTCTGTCTCAAAATCAGCAGGAACCTGTAAAATTAATTTTATAAACAACGCAAAAACTGCGGCTTTGGACAAAGTAGTGAGCAATAATGTGGAATTAACCGGCGCTCCTTGATAAACATCAGATGTCCAGAAATGTAATGGGACCAGAGATAACTTGAATGCAAGCCCAGCCAATACCAAAACAAAGCCACTTTTTGCCATCAGACCCATTGGAGATTGCAACATGTCAACTAACATCATTTGTCCGCTGCTGGCATACAATAAGGCAAAACCCATAAGTAAAACGCTTGTGGCAGCACCAGACAATAATAGGTACTTCATGGCACCTTCGAGCGCGAGTTTACGTTCTCGGTTATATGCGAGAATGGCTAACATCGACAAACTCATCAGTTCAATACTGAGGATCACACTGCCCACATGGCGAGACATCACTAACAACATCGCACCAAGGCAGGAAAGCAGCAGCAAAAGATAAAACTCTTCAGCCACTTCTTTACTGTTTGCACCCATGTATGGACCTTGAAGCAAGGCCACAGAAATTCCTACCATCAACAGCATTAAACTGAAGAAACCACCAATGGGTTCGTGTTCAAACAAAATGGTGATGGTTTTTAAGTTTGTAGGGTATTGGTAAATTAAAGCAGCTAACGCTAAAAACAAGGTGATTAGACAAATACCCTGTGCAATGAAGTGATTTCGTTTCCAACTTGCTTGGATCATCACTGCTAAAATACCAACACTTATGATCAATACCGGTAACAACAACCATAATTCTTGAATACTCATGGGCGAACCTCCCCAGCGGTTTGCATCAAACTACTGAGGGTTTCACTGCTTAATTCCAACACTATGTGTGGCTGTAATCCGAAATAAATTAAGGCGACCACCAAGAGACTAGTGAACACCAATTCGCGCATGTGTAAGTCAGTTATATTAACGTTGGCTGGCCCCTGAAAGGCCCGTTGAAATAGGTGTAGACCATAAACGGCTGAGCCGATTATACCTAAGGAAGCAATAATGGTTTGTATAGGAAACGGTTGGTAGCTGCCAAGTAGGGTGAGTAATTCGCCATTGAAGTTAGCCATTCCAGGCATACCTATGCCTGCCATCACAAAAATCAGGGTTACCGTTGCCATTTTAGGAGCACTTGCCCATATACCACCCATTTGGCCAATTTCACGACTATGAATACGATGCTGGATCATACCAGCCATACTAAACAAGGCTGCGCTGCTTATTCCGTGAGCCACAATGGTTAATATGGCACCTTGCAGTGCTACTTCGTTCCAGCTAAACAATGCCAATAACACGAACCCCATGTGGCTAATACTGGAATAGGCTATTAGACGTTTCAAGTCAGTTTGGCTATAAGCCATGAAGGCTCCATAAATGATACTGACAACGCCTAAAGTGACCGCTACTGGTGCAAATTCCATGGTGGCGTTAGGAAATAGTGGCAATACAATTCGAATTAAGCCATAGGCACCGGTTTTAAGTAATACTCCCGCTAACAAAACACTACCGGCCGTGGGTGCCTGTGTATGTGCATCAGGTAGCCAACTATGAAATGGCACCATGGGCAATTTAACTGCAAAAGCAATAAAAAAGCCCAACATCAACCAAAACTGCATATTGTCGGGTATCACTAATTGTTGCAATTCATTAAGGCTAAAACTTAATTCTCCTGTTTGGCTTTGATGGTGCAGGGCCAAAGCAATAATGGCGACTAACATCAACAAACTGCTTACTTGAGTGAATATAAAAAATTTGAGCGCTGCGTAGCGACGATCTTCATGACCCCAAATGAGAATTAACGCGGTCATGGGCAATAACATCACTTCCCAAAATAAGAAAAACAAGAACAGATCGGCTGCTAAAAATACTCCGATAATACCTGCCACACTAAACATTAAATTAAAATGGAAAAAACCACGATGTTGTTCAATATCGTTCCAGGAGACCATCACAGCTAGCATTGCCAAAGCAATAGTCAAGGTCACGAGCAACAGAGCAAGACCGTCATACAACAAAGAAAAATGAATGTTAAAGCGTGCAAACCACTCCCAACTAAGGCTGTTGGTGCCATCACTGGCAAGGTAGACACCAAATATTAACAAACTGAATAAGCCAAACAGGGTGACCCAGTTGCCTGAACCGCTAAATTTTTTTTCACTGAGCCAGGCGCATGAACCCAACATCAAAGGAAACCAAATTAAAAAACTTAATGCCACCATACTACCCCTCCTAACATCAGGGCACATCCTGCGAGGGTGCCAAACAGATACCAGCGCAACTTACCGTTTTGACTGATAACTAAAATTTCATTTAGACTAAAATTAAACCAGCCTACAAAATGGTAAAAATGGTCAATGACATCACTTTTGTTGATCCGTGCGAACAGTTGCAAGGGTCGGGTAAAAAGTCGTTCATAAAGCCAGTCAAAACCTAACCCATCTCGGCAGAATTGACTGAAAGTCCCATCATTGGACCGTATTGAACTGCGTGGAAAATATAATATCCAAGCTAATATAAAACCTGCCAATGCCACTGCTACTGGCATCCACTCTATCCATAATGGTAAATGAGGATGATGAACTGGGCCAAATACCTGTACAAAATCTAAACTAATAAATCCGCCTATTACGGCTAATGTCACCAAGGGCAATAAAGGCACCACAAACTGGCTGGATGGTTTGTAATCCGCTTCCTTTAGATCATGGTTGCTTGGACCAAAACAGACAATAAATAATAATCGAAAACTATATAAGCTAGTTAAAAATGCACCAAGAACACCAATCCACCACAGAGTTGGTCCTGCAGTGTGGGCTTCATAAGTGGCAGCTAATATAGCTTCCTTACTAAAAAATCCTGAGCTGCCAGGGAAGGCCACCAACGCTAACAATCCGATTAATAAAAATGTTGAGGTCAGAGGTAAAGCTCGAAATAAACCCCCCATTTTATATATATCTTGCTGGTGGTGCATTTTTAAAATAATACTACCGGCGGTTAAAAATAACAGAGCCTTAAAAAATGCATGGGTCATGAGATGAAAAATAGCAGCATCAAAGGCCAGTGCTCCTAAACCCAAAAACATGTAGCCAATTTGACTCATTGTGGAGTAGGCCAAGATACGTTTGATATCTGATTGGGCAAGTGCGGCTATACCGGCCAATACCAGAGTCAGCGCACCAATCCAAGCAACCAAATTTAGTACGCCATCAACTTGAAGAAATAGAGGGTGCATTCTGGCAATGAGATACACACCGGCTGTCACCATGGTGGCAGCATGGATCAGTGCACTCACTGGAGTGGGACCAGCCATGGCGTCAGGTAACCAAGTTTGTAGGGGCAATTGTGCCGACTTACCCACCGCGCCTCCTACTAATAATATGCATGCTAACCACAGATTAGACTGGGACACCTGCACAGTTGAGTCGACGATAGTATTAATATGTAAGCTGCCAAATTCACTGAATAAAATTAATAAACCGATCATCATTGCGGTATCGCCAACCCGAGTCACAACAAACGCTTTTTTGGCGGCGATCACATTATCAGCTTTATGTTGCCAGAAGCCGATTAGCAAGAAGCTACACAAACCAACCCCTTCCCAACCTAAGTATAGCAACACTAGGTTATCGCCTAAAACCAGCATCAACATGGCAAACACAAATAGGTTCATGTACACAAAAAAGCGCTGTATATCTTTATCAGCGAACATGTAAGCCGCACCATACCAGTGGATCATCCAACCCACACCTGTTATCACGCTCATCATTACAAGAGATAACTGGTCCAAGTGTAAACCGAAGTTAAGAGGCGCATCGGCGATAGGTAACCAATTAAATAACACTTGTTGAAAGGAATGACTTCCCATGTCTATAAATTCAATCCCAATAAATAGTGTTAAAATGGCAGCGACACCCATTGATCCTACTCCTAATACGGCTACTATCTTGGCTGAAAGTCGACCGGCCAGTAGTAACAATATTAGGGATGAGGCAAGGGGAAATAAGGGAACAAGGAAAAGCAAATTTTGCATATTCATCCCTTCATCTCGTTAAGTTTATCAATATCCAAATCACTGATATGTTGGCGTAAACGAATAAGTAAAGCTAAGCCAAGACCTACCTCGGCAGCGGCAATGCTTAGGATCAGGATATAAATAACTTGACCATCAGCTTGCTGCCATAAACTTCCGGCTAATATAAATGCTAAAGCGCCGGCATTGAGCATGATTTCCATCGACATCAGCATAAATAAAGTATTTTTGCGACTTAACAAACCCACTAGTCCGATAGCCCAAAGTAGGGCAACCAACACCAAACCATGCTCAATAGGAACCGCCATTATTGGTTTCCTTGTTGTTTATCAGTTTGTTTGGGAAGCTCTTTGGCCAGATGATAACCACCGACCAAACCTGCCAAAAGTAAGAACGACGCTATTTCAACTGCTAGCAAGTAGGGGCCAAACAGTAAAATACCCACCGCTCTGGCATCCACTAATTCTATTTGTGCCATAGATAGCGAATTTGTTGACCAGTTTTGATGAGACAATATTACGAAGACTATTTCAGCGAGTAATATCATGACTAGTAGGGTAGGGCCAACCCAGCTTTGCCATGTTAACCATTGACTCTCTCGATCAATATCAGTTTGATTGATATTAAAAATCATTACCGCAAATACGAACAGCACCATAATTGCACCGGCATAAACAATAATTTGGAGCGCAGCAGCAAAAGGTGCCCCTAGCAGATAAAAACACATTGCCAAGGCTAATAAACTGACAACTAAATACAGCAGCGCGTGTACAGCGTTTTTATTGGTTACCACTAATAGACTAGCGAGCACAGCTACACTGCCACTCACATAGAATAATGTTAGGCCACTCATGGCATTAAACTCCTAACGTCAATTGGAGATTTTTCTTGATCGGCTTGTCCTTTATCTTTGCCTTTAACACTAATGCCAGCTTTGTGGTAAAAATTATAATCAGGATATTTGCCTGAGCCGTCTATGAGTAAATGCTCTTTCTCATAAACCATATTTTGTCTATTGTATTCGGCCATTTCCACATCGGGTGTAAGTTGAATGGCATAAGTAGGGCAGGCTTCCTCACACAAACCACACATAATACAGCGCGAAAAGTTGATTCGAAAAAAATCAGCTCTCCAACGACCATGCTCGTCCTCAGTTTTTTCCAAGGCAATACAATCTACTGGGCATGCCACGGCGCATAAGTTACAGGCAACACAACGTTCCTCTCCATCTGGATCACGTGTCAATACAATTCTGCCTCGGTAACGTGGAGCCAAATATGGTTTTTCTTCTGGGTATTGAACCGTGTCTGTTGTGTCAAACAAATGTTTGAAAACTGTCCACATAGTTCTAATTTGAGTATGCATAATTAAAAATCCCCCCATAGTTTAACAACAGCGGTGCCCACTAAATTGAGTAGCGCCAGTGGTAACATCCATTTCCAACCAAATTCTAATAGTTGATCAAAGCGGGGCCGAGGCAATGCCGCTCTTAAAAGAATAAAGAAACAAATCAAGCTCATGGTCTTCAATACAAACCACACAAAAGGTGGTAACCAAGGGCCTAACCAGCCACCTAAAAACAGAGTAGTAATCATCATCGATATCAACATCATGCCGAGATATTCTCCGAGAAAAAATAAAGCAAATTTAATTCCGGAGTATTCGGTGTGAAATCCAGCAGTCAACTCAGTTTCTGCTTCGGGCAGGTCAAAGGGTAATCTGTGGCTTTCGGCTACCCCTGCAATAATAAATACAACAAATCCGATAAATTGTGGGATCACAAACCAGATATCTTGCTGTGCCAACACGATATCGCTTAATCTGAAGCTTCCGCTTAAAATGACGACTCCAAGAAGTGATACACCCATAAACACTTCATAACTAATAGTCTGCGCGGCAGCTCGCATGCCACCTAAAGCTGCATATTTGTTGTTGGATGCCCAACCAGCCAGCACTACTGAATAAACCGCCATCGATGTCATTGCTAGAAAAAACAATAAACCAATATTACTGTCTGAGATCATCATCCCTGGTGCCATTGGTACTACGGCAAAACTCATTAATATCGCCATTGCGCCTATGAGTGGCGCTAATACAAATACCGGCCGGTCAGCAAAAGGTGGGATCCAATCATGCTTAAACAGAATTTTAATTAAGTCAGCGAGGGATTGTAAGATTCCAAAGTAGCCAACCCGATTGGGTCCGCAGCGTTGTTGAAAAAAACCTAACAAACGACGTTCGAACCACACCAACATCGCGGCAGTAGGAACCAATATGGTCACCATAAGTCCAATCATTGTCATCAGTTCTAATCCCGGCATCAGATCACTCCCTCAATAAAATGGATTGGGATTGTTTGATCTTGCGCCAGTAGCCGGTTTTGTTGCTGTTGTTTTACAAGTTGTTGTTGTATTTGTTGCTGAGATATTTGAACGTTGTATTCTGTGTTTTGTTTGGTAGTAGCAGCAGTGAGCTGTTCACAATTGTGTAATTCGAATAGTTGGTCCGCGGGAACATAGATCAATAAACTATTAGCAGGAACTTGGTCACTAGTGACCAACTGTAAGGGGATCTGGTTATTATCGCAATAAATCAACTGCCCCGCGATAAATCCTAATTTTGCGGCATCTACTGGTCTTGCAACAATTTGTGCCTGAACTTTCAACTGAGCAATAGGTAAAGCATGTAAACTTAGACTATCGCTACCAAATACTTTTTGTAGCGGCAGTATTTGCCATTGGGCTTTGGCATTTATTGACCAAGCAGCTTGCCATTTAAACCATTGATCAGTCTTCTTGGTGCCAATGCAGCGTACTCCTTTTTGCTGAGCAAGTCCGTCTCCACGGTATTCATCGCGAAATTTATGGTTTGATTGATTAGAATTCCAACCAGGTGACCAGCTATAAGCCAATGGAAATTCGTCTTTTTGACCCACTTGTGTGCCTTCCATACTTTGTTTGTAAGGGGCACCTGTTTCGCCGAAGGGTTTGGGTTCGTGCATTGTTTGGTTGGCAAGCATAGCAGTACGGCCACTTACTCTTGGAGTTTGTAAAGCAAGTTGAGTCTGATGATGCTGATTAAAGTGGACATAAAGTTGAGGATAGTCTTGGCTCAGTCGATCTCGAAGCTGACCCAAATTATCAACTTCGCCAAGTTTATGTTGCTGCAGCTTGGCGATATTCACTAGCCATTGCCAGCCTGGTAAACATTGACCTGATGGTTTTGTTGCTGGCAGATGAGACTGGATTAACCCCTGATAATTAAGCTCAGAGCCACTACATTCACTAAAACTTGATACTGGAAGATTGACTTCATCAGCACCAGCAGCACTGAGTTGACCTAAAAGAACAACATTATCTGAATATTGACGCCATTCGTTTAACCTTTTAGTAAAAGCTGGCGAGCAATGATCTAGCACCAGTAAATTAGATTTTTTGGCAGTCCTATAATCTAATCCGTTATTTTCTGTCTGTAAACTGTCTATACTTAAATAGCTACCCTGGGTTAATAAGCCTAGGCCTAGTGTATTTGCATCGGGTGGGACGATACATAACATGGCATCATCCTGAGTATTTTCGTTTTTAATATTGACTGATTTTAACGCTTTGCGAATATTAGTAGCAGCAGCTAACAAGGCTGCGTTGTTGGCTGACCAGCCAGTGATTATTAATGGTCGTTTGGCTGTTTTTAAAATCTCAAGCAACTCTAGTGTCTGCAACGCTACTTTACTGACTTTAGGTTTGGGTGATTTATCATTGAGTAAATTGGCTAACAAAAATCCTTGTTCAGCAGCTTTTTTATGATCACAGACCAAGCTAATGGTAGCTTGTTTAGCCAAATCGCTTTCACCATAACCCAAAATAGCCAGAGGTACAGGATGATGAGGTTGTATTGCTCTGACTGCGGCATCTTGCCAGCCTGGCACTCTTAATTTTTCGGCTTGTTCACGAGCGTTATTTAGCAACGCTTGTCGGATAGATAATGCTATACGTGGTGCACTATTGTTGACGTCTTCAGCTAAAATGAGTATCGCATCAGCTTGCTCCATTTGTGCCAAACTGGGCGCTTCCCATTGACTCAAAATTGACATATGTATAGCCAGTAACTTTTCATGTTGAGCACTAAGTCCGGGATTAAAATTTTCACGTCCAACAAGTTGTTGCAGAGCAAAATTGTCTTCTAAGCTAGCTTGACTACTACCAATCCCGATCCATTTATCTTTACTTTTCAACCTATCATTGACAGTGGTATCAGCCCATTCATTTGCTTGTCCATCTACAGTAATTGTCTGACGGCGTGCCTCACTATTTACATAAGAAAAACCATAGCGGCCGCGATCACATAGAAAATATCCATTCAGATGGTCATTAAAACGGTTAGTGACACGTCGCACTGAACCATAACGTTCCGACAGACTGGTGTTACAACCTACCGAGCAGTGTTGGCAAACGGAAGGTGCGGTTTGTAAATCCCACTTGCGGCTGTAATGATCTCCAAATGGTTTATCAGTAAACACACCGGTTGGACAGACTTCCACTAAATTACCAGCAAATTCGTTTTCCAGTGTGCCGTCACATTGGCGACCAAAATACACTTTATTGCTAATTGCTTGAGCAGCTAAATCTGTACCCCCTGCATAATCTTTGTAGAATCTTTCACAGCGATAACAGGTAATACAGCGGTTCATCTCATGCTTGATTAATGGGCCAAGATCTTGATTGATAAAGGTAGTTTTTTTACCTTTGTATTGACGTTTATTATGACCAGACATGACTGTCATATCTTGCAGGTGACACTCTCCGCCCTCAGTGCAGACTGGACAGTCATGAGGATGATGTGTCATTAGTGCAGATATAATCTGTTGACGAAACTCTTTTTCTGCAGGCTGCTGCATGCTGACACGCATACCGTCAGATACCGGTGTCATACAGGCTACAATAATCCGCCCACGAGTATCATTTTCGTCTTGATATTGGGTCATCGCACATTGTCGACACGCGCCAACAGAACCCATTGCTGGGTGCCAACAAAAATAAGGTATATCCAATTTTAGGGATAGACTGGCTTGTAATAAATTTTGCCCATCTGTGACGGTATATTGTTGGTTATCAATAAAAATTTTGGTCATAATTTAATGCCCGTGAGGACACCCCTTGTGATCAATATGCTGTTGAAAATCATCGGCAAAGTATTTCATACCACTGCGTAATGGCTCGACTGCCCCTGGTGCGAGTGCACAGAAGGTTTTACCTATCCACATAAACCCGCATAATTGTTGTAATGTATCAAGATCGTCCTGTGCACCATGACCAGCCTCAATACGACTTAAAATTTCTACCGCCCACGGCAAACCATCTCGGCAAGGTGTACACCAGCCGCATGATTCTTGTGCAAAAAACTTCAATAAATTTAGGATCATGCCTACTGGACAATGTTGATCATCAAGGGCAACAATCACACCTGTGCCCATGCGACTACCAGCTTTGGCAATTGCATCATATTCCATAGGGATATCCAGATGTTCAGGCATTAAAAAGTCAGTGGATGCACCACCTGGTAACCAACCACGTAGCGTTAACCCATGCTGCATACCACCAGCTAATTCTAAGATTTGTCGGGCTGTGGTACCCATCGGAAGTTCCCATAAACCAGCGTGTTTAACTCTACCACTGATACCAAAAATTTTGCTCCCGGCGTCTGCACCACCAGATAATTGGGAATACCATTCAACGCCGCTTTTCAAGATGCCAGGCAAGTTACATAAGGTTTCGCAGTTGTTAACAATAGTGGGTCGCCCAAATAAACCTACTACTTGTGGGAAAGGTGGTTTGGCACGAGGATTGGCACGTTTACCTTCAAGTGCGTTAATGAGTGCGGTTTCTTCGCCGCAGATATAACGTCCGGCGCTAGTATGCAGATGTAATTTTAGTGAATACTGACTGTCATTAATGTTGTCTCCTAACAGACCTGAAGCTTCTGCTTCATCAATAGCCTGTTGTAAGCGTTCACCACAGAGACGATATTCACCGCGCAAAAATATATATGCAACGTCAGCACCTATTGCATAGGCTGCAATCATCATACCTTCGATTAATAAATGAGGAGCTCCCTCCATCAACCAACGATCTTTGAAGGTGCCTGGCTCCATTTCGTCTGCATTACACACCAGATATTTGTTTTTTGGGGCATCTTCGCCCATTGGCACAAAGCTCCATTTCATGCCTGTCATAAATCCGGCACCACCACGGCCTTTTAGTTTTGCTTCAGATACCCGTTGTTGAACCTCTTGAGGTTGCATTTTTAACGCGTTTTTAAAACCTTCATAGCCACCTGTGCTCTGATAAGTCCGCAGATTTTGCGGATTGCTTAGATCAAGGTACTGACTTAATGGTTTATCCATTATCAACTCCGTTCAAGCGCTTCACAAGACTATCGATCAACTCAATATTTAGGCTTTCAATAAGCTCTCCATCCAACATTAAGGCAGGCGCTTTATCACAACATCCCAAACATACGTTTGGAAGTAAGGTTATTTTTCCATCTTGAGTAGTTTGACCAAATTCAATTTTGAGTGTCTTGCGCAAGTGATCGGCAATAGTTTGGTAATCATGCAGCCAGCAACTAATGCTGTCGCATAAGTGGATAACATGTTCGCCCACTGGGTGGCGATAAATCAGATTATAAAAGGTGGCAATTCCCTCTAATTCAGTAGCTGACATACCTAACATATTCGCTATGGCATATAAGCTCTCATCACTTATCCAGCGACGTTCATTTTGTACAATTTGGAGGGCATCAATGGCGGCTGCAGGTCTTATTTCATATAAAGAACACTCATGTTCAATGGCAGCTATTTCCTTAGTAGAAAGCACTTCGCGATAACTAACTATTTCGTTAAAATTAACCATTGGTTGGTTAGTAAGGTCAACTTGTTTAATTGGAATTACATTACTCATCGGTCTACGTCCGCCATAACAAAATCTATGCTGCCAATAGTGGCAATCAAATCGGCTATCATCTGGCCTTTGGCCATTACTGGGATCATTTGTAAGTGTGGGAAGGATGGGGTACGAATATGTGTACGATAACTCATAGTACTGGCGTCACTTGTCAGGTAGTAGGCATTGCTGCCTTTGGTGGCTTCTACTTCCATCATGGCTTCACCTGCAGGGATAACCGGTCCCCAACTTACACCTAAAAAATGTGGGATAAGGGTATCGATATCCTGCATAGTGCGTTCTTTTGGAGGTGGTGTAGTTAGTATGTGATCAGACTTATAAGGTCCTTCAGGCATGTTTTGTACACACTGGCGAATAATACGCATGCTTTGACGAATTTCTTCCACCCGCACTGCACAGCGATCGTAACTATCTCCGCGAGTACCTAAGGGCACCTCAAAATCAAAATTTTCATAACCACTATAAGGACGTTTTTTACGTAAATCCCAGTCAAACCCTGTGGCACGTAATCCAGGCCCAGTCACACCCCAGTCAATCGCGGTAGCAGTATCGTAGGCGCCAATACCTACTGTGCGTTTCTTAATTAAACTATTTTGCATTACCATTTGGTCGTAATCAGCCATGCGAGCTGGCATATAATCAAGCCATTCGGTGACCATTTTGTCCCAACCTTTAGGTAAGTCAGCAGCAAGCCCACCAATTCTGAACCAGGCCGGATGCATCCGAGCGCCAGTGATGGCTTCAACAATGCCAAACAATTTTTCTCGGTCGACAAACATGTAAAAAATAGGCGATAAGGAGCCTATGTCCTGTGCGAAAGTGCCATAAAATAGGAGGTGGCTGAGAATGCGGAACATCTCACATAACATCACTCTGATGATTTTGACCCGTTCTGGTACAACAATACCAGCTAGCTTTTCTACAGCCATAACATAGGGCAGGTTATTCATCACTCCGCCCAGATAATCAATGCGGTCCGTATAAGGAATATAGGAATGCCAGCTCTGACGTTCGGCCATTTTTTCAGCACCACGGTGGTGGTAACCAATATCTGGTATTGCTTCTACGATTTCTTCACCATCTAGTTGCAGCATGATCCTGAAAACACCGTGCACACTGGGATGGTTTGGGCCTAAATTTAGCCACATAAATTCTTCAGGATTACCCTGTGGTTTTAGGCCCCATTCAGCGGGGTTAAATTTTAATGCCTCCTGTTCCAAATCACGAATGTCATCTGGTAAGCTATATTCACCCATCTCAGTGGCCCGTGAGGGATGGGTTTTACATAAAGGATGCCCCTGCCAAGTTGTTGGCATCATAATCCTTCGTAAGCAAGGATGATCGGTAAATTTTATCCCAAATAAATCCCAGACTTCTCGTTCGTACCAGTTTGCATTTGGCCAAATGGAACTGATGCTCGAAACTTCTTTTGCATCCGTGGTTAAGGCAACTTTTATACGTAAATCTTGATTGCGCCCATAAGAGCGAAACAAATACACCACGGTGAAATCTCGTCGATGGGGGATTACATTATGTTGGCGAGTTGTTTCATCT
>NZ_CAJXPA010000115.1 GCF_913058035.1 uncultured Paraglaciecola sp.
GCTCTAAATAGGCGTCTTAAAAAAATAAACACTTGATTTACCTAGGTAAATCAAGTGTTTGATTTCTATAACGCTTTAGAAAACGCTGCTTCCTCAGGCAATTTTAATGGGTAAGTCTCGAATTCGATTTCCCGTTGCAGCGAATATAGCGTTGGTTAATGCCGGAGCTATCGGAGGGGTTCCTGGTTCGCCAGCACCACCAGTTTTTTCGCCACTGTTGATAATTTCAACATAAATGTCTGGCGCAGTGTTCATTCTTATCACTTTGTAGTCATGCAGGTTACTTTGCATGACAGCACCATTTTTGATGGTGATTTCGCCATGCATCGCAGCGGATAAACCAAAAATAATACCACTTTCCATTTGCGCTCTAAACGCATTAGGGCAATAAGCAAAGCCTGCATCTGCGACACAAAAAACCTTATCAACTCTTAGTGAGCCACTAGACATATCGACTTCGACCACTTCGGCAACAATACTATTAAATGAACCATGAATAGCAATTCCCCTCCCCCACCCCAGAGGTAGAGGGCGCTCCCAATCTGACATTTTTGCAACCGCATCAAGTACTTTCAGATAACGTGGCTCTGACTGCAACAATGTCCGTCGATATTGAAACGCGTCTTGGTCTGCTGCATGAGCAAGTTCATCAATAAAAGATTCGGTAAAAAACGCATGCTGGGAATGGTCAACACTACGCCATGGACCAAAAGGTATGTGTGTTGGGCTTTCTATGAAATGCACAAACTGATTATCGACCTGATAAGGAATGTACGGCGCCTCTTTAGGCTCATGTTTATCAACATATTGATTTTCCCAAGCAGTAGGCAAACCAGAATTACCCAACACAGCCTTGAAACGGCTTACAATCGCTGGACGATAAAAGTCATGCTGCACATCTTCCTCGCGAGACCAAATCATTTTTACCGGAACCCCAGGCAAAGCACTCGCCAATTTTACCGCCTGAATGGGGTAATCTTTCATGGCTCTACGCCCAAATCCGCCACCCAAGTAAACATTGTTGATCACCACGTTGTCTGCATCGATATCGAACTCTTCCGCTATCGCAGCTCTAATGCCTAATGGGTTTTGTGTACCACCCCACACTTCAATTTTGCCGTCTTTAACTAAAGCGGTGCTATTCATCGGCTCCATTGTGATGTGCGCTAAGTAAGGTACACTATATTCTGCTGTGATGACGCTAGCGGCTAACTCGATAACGTTACGCGCATCCCCCTCGGAAAAATCCTCTTCCTCATCGCCGTTGGCGACAGCTTTGTCCATGTCTGTTCGAAATTGCGCCATGATGCTGTCAGTACTGGTGTTATCCCATTCACTAGCGGAATAAGTAACGGTCACTGCCGCGATAGCTTTTTTAGCTTGCCAATAACTATCCGCAATAACACCTACGCCATCACCAAGATTCACCACTTTGATCACGCCCTTCATTTTTTCAGCGGAGGATGCATCGATTATCTCGACTTTGCTTCCAAAAACCGGAGACGTTTTAACCGTTGCGTATCTCATACCAGGCAACACCACATCAATGCCAAATTTAGCAGTGCCGTCTACTTTTTCTGGAATATCCAGACGCTGAATGTCTTCATTGCCCATAAGGTTGAACTGTTGAGGTATTTTGAGTGTCGGGAATTCCGAACCCTGTTGCTCTGCAGCCGTTTTGGCAAATTTTATATAGGGTGCATTACGGGCGGTTGCATCATGATACAGGTAACTTTTATCCGCTCTAATTTCAGTCACTGCAACTTGCCATTCTTGCGCAGCCGCTTGCATCAACAATTCTCTTGCAGCAGCACCCGCCACTCGCATACCGCGCTCACCAGTTGAGCGTATAGAAAAACTTCCGCCTGTGACTTGCAGCGCGATAGTTTTAGAAATCGTCAGAAACACACCATTGATAGTTTGGTTGACAATACCAGGCATCTTCCCAGGTAACAAAAATTCTCTAGCCATGTGAAAATTGGCATATTCATCATGAGCAGGCGCCTCTTCTATTGTGACTGAGTCCCAATCCACGTCCATTTCATCAGCTAACATCATAGCGAGCGCTGATTGTGCTCCCTGTCCCATTTCAGCATGAGATACGATGACTGTAACACTGTTATCAGGAAGTAATTTTACCCATGCGTTGACCAGTACTTCGTCATCATGCTGCATAAATTTTGCTAACTTGGGTGTACGGTGACCCGGACGGATCGCCACACCAACTATCAGTCCACCGCCGATAATCAGGCCTGCAGTCAAAAAAGCTCTTCGCGTCAATTTACTCATAACATTTCCCCTTGCAAAATTATTATACTAACGCAGCGTTTTTGATTGCTTTTTTGATGCGGCCATACATACCACAACGACAAACATTACCGCTCATAGCAGCGTCAATGTCATTGTCAGAAGGATTGGGATTACTTTTTAGCAGCGCCACAGCAGACATAATCTGACCTGATTGACAATACCCGCATTGTGGCACTTGTTCATCAATCCACGCTTGTTGTACTTTTGATAACTTCCCGTTGTCATCCGCAATACCTTCTATAGTGGTAATTGCTTGCCCTTCCACTGCAGAGATAGGAGTGACGCAAGAGCGAATAGGTTGGCCGTTTAAATGCACGGTACAAGCACCACATTGAGCCATACCACAGCCAAACTTGGTGCCGATAAGATTAAGTTGTTCGCGGATAACCCATAAAAGCGGGGTATCTGCTTCTACATCAACTTGTTGTACTTGGTCATTAACCTTGAGTTCAATCATGTTTTACCTTTGTTTTAAATATCGTTGCAAGAAAACGTATCGTGCATATTGTCATTGTATGCCTAGATTGTCTCACCAATAAAAGGGGTAAACATGGCCAAATAAGTTCTCACTATAAAGACCATGTTAGGTTTTAATACCTTTCCAATACACTTCAAAACTTTGCTGAATTAACTGGCTCAGCTGTTGCTGAGTCAAATTGTTAATTCTCGCATGTTGTATCGTCGCTAGTATTTGAGCCACCGCGATTTCACACAAAAACTCTGTTGGCATATCGCGAATTATTTGTTTGTTTTGTGCTTCTTCCAGTTTTATATTGATGAAACTAAAAATCTCATCAACCGATGCTCTAGCCTCATCTGAAATCGCAAAGGATCCCCTAAGTAGACTTGCGACTTGCTGTTTCAGCGTGTTAGCCATCGCCCATGAGATGTATTGCTGCCACAGATACAAAACTAGATCCTCGATATGTTTGGTTTCCCTAGCAACCTGGTTGATCACGTGCGCTGAGACCTCTTTTTTAATCGAAAGATAGACACCGTCTAACAACGCTTTTTTAGTAGGGTAATAATTAAATAATGTGCCATTTGAAACTGCCGCTTGCTGCGCAATTTTGGCTGTAGGCACCGATGTTCCTTGTACGGACAACAACTTTATTGCCGCCTCAAGAATTTTTTCGTTTTTTATATTATTGATGTTGTTAACCAACGGCTATCCCAAGAATCAGTTTAAAGAGACTAACAAAAACGAACACTATACATATATGACTGACTAGTCAATATCATTATAAAATCGCAAATTGACAATTATAATTTATGTTTGATTTACGTTGGTATCCAACATAAAAACAATTACAACAGCCATAAACTTCTAACAGTTTTGGGTACAGCGATTTATCAATCGATGGGTGTAAACTCCGTATAACTTAGTTGGGAAAAGGGGGCGTATTCTATTCCGAATAAGAGCGCGACTACACCCAACCCTTTTGTCTAAACGCTTTTAAGGTTTGGGAAAACATCTTCATTTCGTCAGGGGTGCCTAACGACACACGATTCCAGCGATCGTCAAGAGTCATTTTTCTGCCTACACGCACGCCGTTTTGCTGCATATGTTCCGCATAATCAGCCAATGGAGAGCCTATTCTATGCAAAATAAAATTAGTGTCACTGGGTACATATTCTAATTCCAATTCATTTAAGGTATCGACTAAAATCGATTTAGATAATTGGTTGTATTCAATACTCTTTTTATAAAACAACTTGTCATCAAGTGCAGCAGATGCGGCAGCTATACCCGCTGCGCTTAGGTTAAACCCTGCGGCAAAAGGCTTTATTTTATTGGCTGTTTTTACAGTGGCAATACCATAGCCCATGCGCATACCAGCCATACCATGTACTTTAGAAAACGTTCGGCTGATGACAACATTGTCTTTACCTTGGTTAATTAAATCTAATCCACTTTTATAACGGGCGTTGGCTTGAGCATAATCAAAATAGGCTTCGTCGAGCAAAAACAAATGTGTCTCTGGCGCATTGTTTATCCAATCAAACATGGTTGTGAAATCAATAATGTTTCCAGTGGGATTATTAGGGTTACAAATATTAATCAACACTAAGCCAGTTTGTGCCATTGCCCGTTTTTTCATGGCTGCGATATTCATCTCGAAGTTTTGCCCAACTGGTACCTGAATGACATTCAGGTTTTCTGACTTGCAATAACCTTTGAGGGCACCAAATGTAGGAGAGGGTTCAATCATAGTCGCGTTTTGTTGAGCTGAATAGGTCGCAATAGCTCGTAACACTTCCGTCGAACCGTTACCAAAGATTAATTGTTCAGGCTTAACTTGGTGATGGTCTGCTAGTTTAACTTTAAACTCATCAACAGACGCACTTGGGTAACGGTTACCATAACGTTCAATGGCATACTTTGCCGCTGATAAGGCATTGGGCGACATGCCAAGAGAGTTTTCATTGTAATGTAACCATAGTGACGCAGCGTTTTGGCGAAAAGGTAAAATAGCTGTGCGGTTAGCAAATACCAATGACGCGTTTGTGGCTAAACCTAACCAAGCAACGCCTAAACCTAATTGTTGTATAAATTGTCTACGAGAAGGTTGCATGCCCAAAGTTTTCATTGTTTGTATTCCTTTCTTTGAATACAAACAACTTTAATGGTATCTGTGCAAAAAAGAAACGACATAAATGATTAAACATGAATTGTTGAGTAACTAATTATTATTCATCGCTATTGTTTACGCCCAGATTTTCGAGTTGTAAGGGCCCAACTATCGAACTACTTTCTTAAGGCAACAATACATATACATTGATATTTAAAAAGCAAAGAGCCAACAGATTTGTTAAAATAGAAGACAACTTATAAATCCGTGCACAAGAACACTTCAAACCTTAATCCAACTTTACATCACCACCCCTAACCTATCGCGGAAAATAAGCTAGGGAGTCATAAGCAATAGATTAAGTTAAGCTATTATTGGATAATTTTGCCGCTTGAATACCCAAGCCTTCACAAACAGAATTAAATGCATCACCTTCCATAAGAGGCAAACCAGGTAACATGTCTAATAGCTCTTTTTTAACAATAGGCGACAAACTCATACCGCCAGTTATAAACAGCATCTCTGGCGGTTCAGAGCTGTTTTCTAGGCATTCGGTCACCAAACTTTTCACTCTAGATAACCAAGATTGCATTGAACGCTTAAGCTCCTCAACATTTAGCTTTACGTCGTAATCTTCCTCAATATAATGCAGTGGTAAGATGATTTCATCTTTTGAAGAAAGCAATTCTTTTGCTAATCGTGATGAATTGACTAATCTAGCTGATAATTTTTCTTCTTGTACTTCTAACAAACGTTCTAACAACTTTGGCTCTTTCACCAAGGACTTTGTATTAGCAATGTCCAACCAGTACTCATCCGAAAAAAAGTGATTAAGCTTTGGAATGTCATCTACCGCGCACATGTCAGAAAAATAAGCAGGTGGCACCGGCAAACCGTTATACATCAATAATCCTTGTCCCATTGTTGGCGCAATAGATTTTATGATTAGATTTTTGTCACATTCCATGCCACCTAAACGAGTACCCGTTACCGACATGACATCTTGTTGGCGATCAACATTGGCTAGTTTTTCTGGTGACAACTTAATGCAACAAATATCAGTCGTACCCCCGCCAATATCCACCACTAACACGTTAGTATGTTTATCAAGCGTGCGTTCTATCTTATATGCAGCGGCTATCGGTTCTTCAAGGAAATCGACTTTAGTGAAGCCTGCCATATCAGCCGCTTGGGTCATGATATCGATAGCTTGGTTGTTCCCATCTTGCCCTCGAGTGCCATGGAAGCGCACTGGGCGACCAATAACTGCGGTATCAACAGACTGACCTAGTTGCTGCTCGGCACTTAAACGGAAAAATTCTAATTGTTTGGCTATCAAACCAACAAACGCCTGATGCTGACCTGCGACTAGGTTGGCACCTAAAAAGTTTTTGGGCGAATAGATAAGCCGACCTTTTTCAGGTGTTTTTAAATAACGTCTAAATCCTTCTTCTCCAAACGCAAACTCACCTGTCTCAACTAACTGTTGCAGCGGCAAATCTTGTACTGTCATGTTTTCCAACAAAAGTTCAATAGCACGCTCTTGCAAAGCAGGGACATCATGAAACTCGGCGCGCAATTCATTTATCCTTTCGCTGTGAATACGTTGCTCCCTTGGTTCTGAAGCCTCGTAATAGCCATCTTTGGCCTTATCAATCTTGTCTGAAATAGCGCGCTTTAATTGCGAGATTTTCGCTTCAATCATAGAAATAGGAGGTGTAGGCAACTCATCATTATAATAAATAAACACCGAAGACCTAATCTTGTTTGCTGCTTCTAGACTTGGATCGAGTTTAACAAAATGATGCTGCTGACCATCAAAATACACCACCTCAGAATTCGAAGTCCCATAATCTATACCTATTGCTGCCATATCCGCCGTTCGTCACCTAAAAATAAGGTCAAGGATTGTAATGTAAAAGGACATCCAGTTCATTAATTGTTTTAAACCCAGTCCAATCAATCAGGATATTGTTTCTTTGTATTTAAGATCTTATATTTGTGAACTAAACGTAAAAATACTCAAAGAAAAACCAATCTTCAATATGAACACAGATGATTACAAAACAGACGGTCTTGAAGAAAAATAGGAGCAGTGGTTTCACCCTCATAAATCTTATTATAATCATCGTAATATCGGGTTTTGACAGCCGTTGCAAAGCCCAAGTTTATAGGCCTGTCAAGTGAAGCGAAAATAGCAGTACTGTACTCCCAAAATGCTCAATTCAAGTTAACGGTGGGTTTTTTATCGATTAAAGCCAGAGTGAAAGGAGCAAAACCAATCGATATAAATCCAAGTAGCAGACAGGTATGCTTAATTTTCTGGATACCTCGGAAGACTTTCAACCACGTGTAAACAGTCAATATACTTTGATAGGCTATAAATTATCTAGCTCAGGGAATTTTAACACGCAGGGGCTTACCTCAGTTTTGATCCATTTGACTTACCAAGCGACGCGGTTAAAGTTGTAACAAAGTCTGTTGATAGAAACGGAATCAGAAAGTATAAAATTACTTAGTAGTGCTGTTTGACCACATCAATAAATTGTTGTATGTCGTCTGCATCATTATAAATATGTGCAGAAACTCTCATGCCTAAATGCCGGGCATCAACACTTATCTTGGCATGCCTTAGTGCGTTCATAATAGCCGCTTGTTTATCTTTAAAATCTAAAATCACAGTACCACTGCGTGTTTCTTTATTCACAGGTGACACTATTTCTGTGTCAAATTCATCCACAATTAAATCGATCATCGATTGGTTATGTACTCTGGTGTAACTAGTACCTTTTTCCTCCCTTGTGCCTAGCGTGGCAAAGTAGTTAATAGAATGACTAGCTATCGCAAAAGGGGTAATGGAGGGTGTTCCACCCCAAAATTTCATTGCCGATTGATTATAATTAAAGTGATGAATATCAAATTCGAATGGATTTTCATGAGAAAACCAACCCACGTCTTTTGGTTGGCATTGCTCGGTAATATCTGGGTTTACCCATAAATAAGCAGCTCCTGGTCCACCGCATAACCACTTTACACTTGAGCCAATCATGAAGTGAGGACTAACGTCTTGTAAATTTAATGGAATAACACCGGCAGATTGGGCAATGTCCAACACTGAAATGATACCTAGCTCTTTGGCCAGTGTTATTACCTCCCGAATAGGAGCTAACTGGCCCGTATTCGAGTAGGCCTTTGACACAAATACTAAATCAATATCTTTGGTTAGATGTTGCTGCCAAACATTGGCGTTAGTGATGTCTAAACTTTTATCTATAAAGCGAATATCTGCACTTTTAGGTAACGCTTTTTGCAACGCAAAACCCATGCTAGGAAAATCAATTTCGCTCATTAAAATAACTACATTGTCTTTATTTAACGAGGTCAGCGACATCAGGATTTTTGTTAGGCTACTCGATAAGTTAACTTGCGGACAAAACTCCTCAGCTGGCGCATTAAATAATGAACTCAATGCTGATTGAAAATCATTAATAACATCTAGCCAGTTCGACCAAGGTTCTTTTCCTGAGTTTTGCCACGGGGATAAAAAACTATCTTTAAAAGCTTTTTCAATAGTTTTGAGTGGTCTTCCTACCGAGTGATTTAATAAGTAGTTACTATCAGCTAACAAAAAATCATTCTTATACTGGCTCATGTTTGTACCTCAACAAGGCTACTTTTTAAAACTTCAATATCAGCATAACGGGTTCGAATGTCATCACGTTGATGGGCTGCGCGTCTATCTCGTAATTTTTCTAATGTGTCTAATAATTCATGCAACGGTGGGCCGCTAGCAGTAACTTTCTGCATATGTTGCTGTGCGATACCTATTGATGGCTTGGTGATAAATCGTTCAACTAATTGATTATGATGCTGTATTGCGGTTTTACCATGTAATTGACACACATCTAAAAACAGACTTAAATTTTGTTGATACCACGGTTGTTGGTGACCATTATGAGCACCTGAAGAATGCGCGTCTAAAAAAATCTCCATTAAACTGGTACTGCGCATACATTCTCGAAGAATTAATTGATCTTCTGGCATCATATATAAAAATTTGTCGACTAACATTTGGGAATACGAAGGTTCATTGGCAAAACATAAACCAAGCTGCAGATCGATAACATTAATACCGGCAAAATCCCCAGCGTTAGCTCCACGATAGACTTCTTTACCAACCCGATATGGCTTGTAATATGGCCGCACACAGTTAAAGAATCGATCGGTATCTAATTTTTGAAACAGTAATTTATTTGATTCGATAACATCCTTCAACCCTTGTTTAGCAACGTGTAACAAATCGGCCGTAATCGGGTGAGAAATCCCCAAAGGCTGGATCTTAATTAATGCATCCGCGGTTCGCTTGTAAGCCAAAATTGCTTTAGTGTTGTAATCAATGAACACTTTTTCATCGTCAAGATGGGTAAACCGCTTGTAGCTGCCGTTAAGCGCTTTGTTGTGTGTCGTTAGATGAGCAGTGGCAAACCTTGGTGTCACACCAATTGACGCGCCGATGTGCATCGCTAAAGCCGAAGCTTCTATCAAAGGAGAGGACTGCTCTCTTGAAGGTTCAGTAATTTCATGACGGCGACAAGCTCCCATGTAAAGACCCACATTGCCCAATAAATCGAAAGCATTATCAAATCCGTTGTCAGTATTGCCTTCATTAAGTAATGGCAATATTAAAGAGCGTCCCTCGATCTCGAGTTGATGCTTGAGTTCGTCGCCGACATTATCAACGTTGGCTTTGTCATTTTGTTGCCAATAAAGATGTTCTAGCTCGGTGTTTAAATCACAAAATCGAGTTCTTATCCACTGATCGAATACTTGGGCGTGTGCGGTCACTTATCTGTCCTAAATTGGGAATAACCTGGATAAATCTATGCTAGCAGAATGATAAAGCAGTAATTCGCTAAAACTTGGCTATAAAAGCCAAGCAAATAGTGAAATTCATTAATAACTGTTAATATATTAATGAATTAATCTACTTTACTGCAGAACCATAGTGATTTTAGATAAAAAAGACAAATTCATTGTTAAAAGATTGCAACAGGATGGGCGTATATCTATGTCAAATCTGGCTCAAGAAGCTAATTTGTCAGATACCCCCTGTTTAAGACGAGTAAAAAAATTGGAACAATCTGGCGTGATAGAAGGTTATCAAGCAACACTTAACCGCCAAGCATTTAACTTAAACGTATTGGTCTACGCTTTTGTGCGCTTAAGCGCTAATTCAGATAAATTAGCAACACAATTTGAACACACCGTTGCACGCTTAGAGCAAGTCTTAGAGTGCTCTGTAGTCACAGGAGCTTATGATTATTTGCTGAAAATTATTGCCGAAGACTTGGAAGACTATGAGAGCTTTGTTAAAAAGTCTTTAGGTACGATAGATTACATTGCCACAATTGAGTCTACCGTGGTATTGAAACAAACATTTTCTAGAAATGTTTTACCTATAAAAATTTAGTTCTTCAATGGGGCAAGGTTTGGCGATGCCATACCCTTGGGAGTAATCGACACCAATTTCTTTCAGTTTTAATACGACATCACTGTTTTCAACAAATTCTGCTACCGTTTTTTTACCCATAACGCGGCCCACCTCATGAATAGATTTGACCATGGCATAGTCAATTGGGTCATCGACAATCCCTTTAACAAACAAACCATCAATCTTTAAAAAATCAACTGGCAAGTATTTTAAATATGCGAATGAGGACAATCCAGTACCAAAGTCATCAAGTGCAAAACTACAGCCCTTTTTGTGCATTGCATCGATAAAGTTTGTCGCATCAGTGAGGTTAGAGATAGCAGCAGTCTCTGTGATTTCAAAACATATTTTCTCTGCTGGGATCTGGTAATAATTGAGATAATCAATCACTGCTTGCAAAAAACCAGGTGCCGTAAGTGATGGCCCAGATAAATTGATAGAACACAGTTCGAGTGATGCCAGGTGTTCTGGATTTTTGGATAAGTAATCAAATTGGTTTCTAATCACCCACTTATCGATTTTTGTCATTAGATGATAACGTTCTGCTGCGGGTAAAAAAGCATTAGGTGAAACCAACAAACCGGACTCATCAACCATACGCAACAACACTTCATAATGAAAACCGCAAGTATCAGTGAGTACATTGGGCTGAATAATTTGAGCATAAAGACAAAATTTATTATTTTCTAGCGCCCAGTTGATTTTAGTGACCCACTGCATCTCGCCATGCACCTTGGCTATATCCAAAACACTCTCGGTATAAATGCGAAAGCAGTTACGCCCAGCATCTTTTGCTGCGTAACAAGCAATATCCGCATTACGCAGCAGATCGTTGGCGTTGTTAATGCAATCACTGACGGGTGCAATACCGATGCTGACACTGATAGCGAAAGGTTTATCTTCCCATAGGAACCGATAACGGCTAACTTTATCAATCAGCTTCTGTGCGATAGATTTAGCATCTTCAATACCACAATTTACCATCAAAATGCCAAATTCATCTCCCCCTAAACGAGCTAAGACGTCATGTTTACGAATATGTTTTTTTAGCAACTGGCTAATTTGACGTAATAGTTCGTCACCGGCGATATGCCCACAGGTATCATTAATAACTTTAAACTGGTCAAGATCGAGGTAACAAAATACATGCTCGGCATTTTCAGCCTGCTTGGTTTCCATTGCGTAAGATAAATGAAGTTCAAACCCCCTACGATTAACGAGGCCACTTAACACATCGTGATTAGCTTGGTAGGTAAGTTCTTTTTGGCTATCAAGAAGAGCTTTTTCTCTTTGTTCACGCTTTTGCATATCGTTATAAATAATACCCAATAATCGGTTAATAGAGTCGCCTAGATCATCAAGTTCATTTTTGTGCTTATTATTAATTGGGGGAAGGCTTTTTTTGCTCTGATTGGTTAAATCTATGTTATTGAGCGCCACTGCAATAGCGAGAACCTTTTTTGTGGTCGTCTTGTAGAAAAGAAAAACAAGAATGAAAGCCAAAAGGATATTTCGTACCAGTCCAGACAGTAGCACTAACACAGACCGATCGAGGAAGCCTTCGGAAGCTAAGACTGGGTCAATATATATACTCAAATTCCCGATGTTTTCACCACTTTTCAAATATAACGGTTGATTAAAGTTTTTGATTTCACCAAAAATTTCATAACCTTCGACGTTTTCTGCTCTTTTAACATTTTCACTTGTGCGTTGGGTCAGTACTTCATCACTCTCATTGGTTATAATAACCGATGTAATGAACTGATACTGAAGAATACCTTTAGCCACTTCTTCAGCAGCAGGTGTATCAAGGTGAAAAGTAGCGTCAGCGGCGGCAAACTGATTAGCAGCAAGAATTTCAGATGCAAATTGTTCTATCGCATCCTGTTCTCTCACAAAATCAACGCCAATCTGAATACAACTAAGAAATAAACCAACCACTAGTGTCACTAACAAACTATTTTTAGTGAGTGTGTATGAAAGGCTGTCGGTAAAAGGGCGTTTTCTTGCTTTCATTTTGTGTCGGCGCTTTTCGAATTGGTTGTAAAATTCTTTAATGCTTTATTCCACAAGTTATCCATTCCGTTGCGAGTTCGTCGGTCTAGTTCTGGCATTAGTACAATAAAAGCTTGCGGATCATTAAGGGATTTTGCGTAGAAACCACGTTTTTGCTTGTCAGTAGCAGTGTCAACCGTGATCATGTTGACTGGGTTAGTACTCAATGCTTCTACTAACACACTGGTCTGGAACTCGGCACTAATAGTGAAGTTTATCCACTCCTCTGCAATACGTTTTAGTTCTGGCTTATTTGCAAGATCTTGACTTAACACGTGATTGTCTATCCAGCCAGGAACCCCTTCTTTAGGATATGCCCATTTCCAAGTCTCACCTCGCTGTTTTAGTTCAGGTATAGAAAACCCCCAGGAAGATGCTAATTTTTTTTGTTGCAAATCATCGGCAGTATCAACCCCCACCCAAAGTGAATGCGCATTGCCTAACAGGGTTGCTAATTTTTCTTTAAATGCATTATTGTTTAATCGGTCAAAATCACCTAGTGAATTTCTGTCATAACCCATGGCTAGAGCTGTAATATATATATTAATTTCACCATAGTCGGCAATACTGAAATGACCACTATGTTTAGGATCCCAAAGTATATTCCAACTCTGAGGTGCTTTATCAAAGAATTCAGTGTTGTAAACCAAACCATATGGTCCCCAAGCGAATGGCAAACCATAATGCACTCCGTCTTTTACCAAATGATTAAGCTGTTTGAAGGACGGATTAAGTTGTTGGTAGTTGGGTAAATTATCAAGGTTAAGGGGCAGCAACAGCCCCGAATCAATCATTTTGAAGCGTTTGTCATTAATACGATTATGAGCAGGGCTAACGACATCTGCTTTTTTTAACCGTAAAGCCGCAAAACCATCTTCTGCATCTACGATATAATTAACTTCTAAGACAACATCAACTGAGTACTTTTCAAGTATAAATTGTTGAAACTTTTTGCGTTGTATTTCTGGGGCATAGCCTTCCCAAACTAGCAATCGGAGTACGTGTTGACTTTCAGCAAATACATAATCGGGAACGAGAGTAAGTGATACTCCGATGCAAATAACTACAAATTTTTGAACGATGTACCCTAACATTGCTAATTAAAACTCCACTTTTTAAAACAAATTTTATCAATTACAAATTTATAATTTGAAGACCATGCAAATTAGATGTGTTCAACAAACTATACAAGTTTTATAAAAATATAAACTGAAATATTAGTTGAGTAGCATATCAATGAGTATGTTAAACACCGCTATGAGTTATGTTGCTACCGTTAGCCTTCAATTAGCATTTAATAAGAAAGCACCTTAAATTTGCTATTATCATGTTTATTAGTTTTTACCTTATTTTAGATCTTTTTTACATATATTTAAAACCTACTAAAAAACATTTAACAGATTAACTAAGTTCAATTATTTCTTCAAAAGCAACAACATAATACCCGTCTAGTAAAGCACTCTCCATTTCTGTGTAAACCTTAAACCGCTTAATTCCATTATTTTTTGTCATAATGTTAACAGTCATAAGGACAAGGTTATCGTTGTCTAAATTTTTAGACTCAATGCTTATCTCCCATAATCTTTCGACCACTTTTTGGTATTGTGGATCTGGGTATGCAGTTCGCCACCAATGCTCTTTGTCTGGTATTTCATCTAAATTCCAGCCAATAATTTTACTAAAATTGAGGTTTAAATATACAACAGGGTGATTAAGAGTTTGTTCAGTCTTCTCAACAACCAAAATCGGTAGCGGTAACATATCAAGAAACTTAGTTGGAATTAACATAGCCAAATTGAAACCTTTAACAAGTATTTTCTGCACAGGATTTTAGACCAATCATGACATTAATTTTTCAAGTCCGTTAGATCAACTTGGTCGGTAGTTACTGTTCACTTATTAATAAAAGATAGCCGTACATCTGCCACCCAAAAATCAAGATTATTACAAGCACGTTCGGAACACCCCACCTAAATATGAATAAAAGAATACCAAGCCTGTAAGATTAGTTAAAACAGTAAACCCAAACACCATCCAAAATGTCCTTTGTGTGATTTATGCCTAAATAATTGTTGTGCTATTGCAGCCTGACAGATGGGGGCCTCTGCTCAGCCACCAATAATAGATAGGAAAATACGTCGTACTCTCTAATTCGTCATGCACCGCGTTGAGCTTTGATTCATCAACAGCATAGACGAAGAAGGTTATAAGACTTCAACACAAATAACCTAGTAGTAATTTTTGAGGAAATTGACTAATGAATAATTGACTAATAAAAATTGACTGATAAATAGTGCAGAGGTATTCACAACTATAATTAAAAATGCAAAGTAAGAGCCTTATTACAACTCCAAATAATTTGTTTTCCTTTGCATTTCACTCCATCGCTCTGAAAAATATTACATATTTATGTGCAAGTATAAGAGCCTGCTCCCTATAAACTTGCTTTGATTGAATTGCTAGCTAACAATGCTATTGCCTGTTTTTCCCATGTATCAAATCCTCTTTCTTTTTCAAATTGTTTCAATGACTCAATCTTACTTTTAGGAGTATTAGCAATATCGTCGAGAGTTGTGATCCCCTCTGCGGCTAGCTTTTTTTGCATGACAGGACCAATACTTTTTATTGACGCAATAGTCGATGTCTTAGTGGCGGATCTTGGTTGAAGTTTTGTTGTTGGGGTTTTATGTATGACTTTTTCAGATTTTGCAGTTTCATTCTCATCAGAATTAACTTTTCCAGTCAATACATTAGGTATTAGTTCAAGCACTTTGTCCTTCACCTTAGACAATGAAGCAAGTTGCTCTTCGAACTCAGTCTGCAAGTTTTCTAATCTTCTATGATAACTTTCATCTAACTC
>NZ_CAJXPA010000116.1 GCF_913058035.1 uncultured Paraglaciecola sp.
GTATTGTAAATAGCGAGTTACTTAGGTGACAACAAACTAAAAAAAGAAAGGCAATCTTATAAATCACCAAATCTACACCAAGAAAAACCATCAGATCTGGAAAAAAAGCAATTTTGATTAAAGTGGAATGCATCCTAAAAAGTATTTTTCTAGGTAAAGTCGATTGCTAGCACACGAAGTATTCTCATTATTGGTTGATTATTGCGCGTCAGGCAGTTTTTCAGAGTGCGTTGCTTTTTAGCGAATAATGAAGCGTAAGGTTCTTCAAACGGCTGACTTTGTGGAAGCGATTTCTGGACGGCAGGCGAGCCGATTATAAATGATAAGTAATAAATGCGTTCAAAGGTCTAGTATCTCATTAGTTGTTCCGCTCTCAGCCACATTAAGCATTAACTTAACGACGAGATGGATATCATTGGACTAAAAGTATTGCGTCAATTCTCGATAGCAAAGAGGGGTATTAAAATACGAATATGGCTTTCAATTTACTGTCGGCAGTGATTATAGTTTCTACCCAAATCAGCATTAATACCACATAGGTAGTTACGATTTTTTACAACGGGAAACACCGTGGTGATACGGAGTATCTTCAATAGCGACAAGCTGTTTTTTTAGAAGAGTTGCGTAATTTCTTTTAACGATAGAGGTGTATTCTTTCTCGTTTGATATTTGATTAAAAAGAGAGTTATAGTATATCTTTTAATTAAAATAGTGCTTGTTAATTTCTGCAAAAAAAACACTTAGGTCATCCTCTTTTTATACGAACTACTTTCATCATTTCAAAACTCATACCCGCCACAGTTTCCTGTTGAGGGTAATAAGTCATATTTACTCTGGCACCTTTTAAACTTTTATAATTACCTTTGCGCTTGAACTTAAATGGTACATCACAACCCTCTATCACTAAGGTGTGTAAAATCCAATTATCCTGCTCTCGTTGAACATGAGATATAACCTTCATTAACTCGGAATGGGTAAGATTTTTGTTTTTGTCTACTAATTTTTTGGGATCTGATTGCATATATGATTTTTTATTTATTAACCTAACGAATATTCGTCAATCTGACATTTAGCCTTAATCTTTATGCATGGTCAGTGTTTTAGAATTTAGCGACAATGAATGTTAAAAGTGAGACCTTACAAAAGAGTTTGCCAATGCTACAAACTAACTATGTGTCTCAAATTTCTTGCTGTGCCCGGAATGTATTGAAATTAATAGGGTCGGGATATGTGTTGAATACATCCAAGAGAGTGAGCAAGTGGCGGTTATTGTTTGCCGAGAACCCCAGCAGCCAAAAAAACATTATTGCATTATTTACGTTGCAGTATTGATAAAATTAGACTAATCCTGTTCCTTCAATAAATAATGAACAGACCAGACAGCCCTGCTATTTTGAAATTTAGACAAGTCGTTGGAAACACATCAAGGAAATCAGGTCATGACGCATAGTAATACTATATTTTCAAAGACACTAAAATTTATGCCAAGAGATCGATTTGACATCTAGGTAAAATAGCGCTACTCGAGCCAATCCTTTCTTAAAGAGTCGCACGGGTTAGCCTTCGTAACATTATTGCTTTGATAAAATCCGTTTCGTAAAAAATATTAATTTTATCCCGATAGTTTTGTTTTGAAGGCTAAAAGAACCTTGTGTCATTTGTGGTCATTAATCATTAAATGTGACCAGCATTTGACTGTATAACTGAGGCTAAAATATTTTGGTATAGCCTCTCGCATAGCGAGCACTCCGGGTCCAGAAAACTAGGAGCACCTCGCCATGCTTAGTTATATTACTTTTGCTTTTTAGCTGACTCGAAACATTCGGTTTGCCAAATACAACTTATCTGATCGCAATAGCCATCAATGGCACTCGCAAAACAATCAAAATTACCTTCGACTTGCTGAATCAACTGAACCATTTTAACTTTACTCAAACGGCCGGTTTTAACTCCTTTTTCTTTCGCTATCTCACGAACTTGTTTCATGTTCATAGATCATATCCTCGTTTATTAATCTTAATTTAAACTCTATTAGGTGCAAAAAATCAATTTTATAACCTGTTTACAAACTTTGGCATAGCCTGAATACATCACGCACAACAACGGTGCAAAAAGCGTGTGTAAGCAGTGAAAATTGCACAACTCAGTTGCTGCGTTATCGATGAATGGGCTGAAAGTGTTATATTAAAATAAATTTTTAGAACTTAGGATTTAAAAAAATATGGATAAAAACGTACTAGCAATTATCCTTGCGGGCGGCGCAGGTGAACGACTACAGCCACTGACTCAATTTCGGGCTAAGCCATCCGTGCCTTTTGGTGGAAAGTATCGAATTATTGATTTCACATTGAGCAACTGCCTGCACTCGGGCCTTCGCCGAATCCTTGTGCTAACTCAATACAAGTCACACTCACTGCATAAACATCTCCGGGATGGCTGGTCTGTTTTCAACCCTGAACTACAAGAATATGTAACGCCTGTTCCTGCTCAAAAAATTAATGGTGACAATTGGTATCAAGGGACTGCCGATGCAATCTATCAGAATGAGTACCTGATAAAACGCAGCAATGCCGAGTGGACTATTATTTTGTCAGGCGATCATATCTATCGTATGGACTACGCATCAATCCTGAAAACACATCAAGCACTAAATGCGGATGCCACTATTGCTTGTATGAAGGTCCCCATTGAATTGGCTAATCAATTTGGCATTGTGACCGCCGATGCTGGTCAGAAAATAACAGAATTTCAGGAAAAACCCGACATAACCGAAGGCTGCAGTGATGATAAGAATTTCGCACTCGCATCTATGGGCATCTACATTTTCTCAACTAAGCTACTCATCGATATTTTAGAAAAAGACAGCCAAGATGAAAACTCAAGCCATGACTTTGGCAAGGACATACTGCCTAGTTTAATCGATAACAATAAACTATTTGCTCATTACTTTGGTGAATCAGAGGGGCGAGTATCACCCGATAACTACTGGCGTGACGTTGGTACGATTGATTCTTTCTATCAAGCCAATATGGATTTATTAGATCCCGTACCTTCAATGGACTTATATCAAAAAGATTGGCCCATTCGATCCTATCAATCGCAAACCCCACCAGCCCGTGCGGTGCCTGGAAGTTCAGGCACCGAAGGCGTATTTATCAATTCGATGTTGTCAGGTGGTACCGTTATCTCGGGTGGCAACGTCGATCACTCAATTTTATTTCAAAACGTATTTATCGGTGATCAAGCCTTAGTTACCAACTCGGTTATATTCGGCAACGTTAAAATTGGGCGAAAAGTTAGGCTTGATAAATGTATTGTCGACAAACACGTCACCATCCCCGATGGAGAGGTTATTGGCTTTGATCCTGTTAAGGACAGCAAACGCTTTACAGTAACTGAAAATGGAATTGTGGTTATTCCTAAGGATTTTTGTTTTTAGCGCCTTGGATTCAATTGTTAAGTGCATAAATTAAATCGGTAAAAATGGAGTAACGTGCAAAATATTGTAGATCAAATATATCGTGAAATGGCGGCCCGTAATGATCGGGGTAAAGTTGCTGGCTACATTCCTCAATTGGCTTGTGTTGATCCAAATGAGTTTGGCATTAGCCTGATTATGCAAGATGGCACAAAGTACAGCGCTGGGTGTGCCAATACGCTTTTTTCAATTCAAAGTATTTCTAAGGTATTCACACTGACCATTGCCTTGGGTAAATTAGGCGATGAAATTTGGACACGGGTTGGCCGAGAACCATCGGGAGACCCGTTTAATTCAATAGTACAACTTGAGCACGAAGCTGGTAGACCTCGTAATCCATTTATTAATGCGGGTGCTATCGTCATTGCTGATGCCATAATGATGGGTAATGAACCTAAAGAAGCCTTAGCTGAGATACTGCAATTTATTAGGTTTGTTGCCGATGATGACACTATTGGCATTGACGAAAAAGTGGTGAAATCGGAATTGCTGAACGGTAGCAGAAATGCATCACTAGCGAATTTTATGGCGTCTTTTGACCGTTTGCGTAATCCGGTGGACAAGGTTTTGGGAACCTATTTTCATCATTGCTCAATTTCTATGAGTTGTGAACAACTGGCAAAAGCCGGATCATTTCTGGTCTCCAATGGGGTGAATTATTCTACCGGAATTCAGGTGGTACCCGAGCACAGGGCCAGGCGAATCAATTCCTTAATGTTGATGTGCGGGCATTATGATGGCTCAGGAGAATTTGCCTTTCGTGTCGGTCTGCCGGGCAAAAGTGGAGTAGGGGGTGGTATTCTGGCCATCGCGCCAGGCAAGGCTTCGATCGCAGTGTGGTCACCGGGATTGGACAGTATTGGTAATAGTAAATTGGGAACCGAGGCCTTGGAAATGTTAGTGCAGCGCACTGGTTGGTCTATATTCGGTCATTAAAAAGGTTATCTAGTATTAAAACCCAATTAACCGATACCAAGCTGCGATACTCAATCTAAATCTATTTTTTTGTCTTTTATTGGCGGTGGTGCTTTAAAAATCATGAACCGCTCAAACCGATGTTTAATTACTTTCAAATAAAAGTCACCTGAAATTCTAACTGTAACTGTGTCATCGTATGGTGACTAGGCAGTCAATTATAAAAAATCTACAGCAAAGGTTAGTAAAGCAAGCTGATAGGTGCTGTGCTGTATTTTCGAATAGTGTAAGGCCGCTAAGCATACGCCAACCCCTTAACTCGTCAGGAATTGTTTTGATGAGGGGTAATCAGCTCATTGCACTAGATCAGGGTGTTTTCTATAGTACATACGCCGGAGTGCGATGAAATGCTTTTCACCTTCTAGTTTGCTCCATTTAATAATATTTCGACCGAAATCGTTGGCGGTGGCCTCTGGAATGATATTGAGTTCACGTCCCGTATACATAGCCTTTAACTGAACTTCACAAGCTCGATCCAAAAAATAGAGATCGTCAAAAGCATCCCATAAATGGGGTCTTGAAACGAGGACGCCATGGTTAGCGCACATCAACACATCCTTGTTTTTCAAGCTTTCAATAATAGCGCCACCAATAGCCGGATCAACTGGATCGCCATATACCCCAAGATAGGCAATACGATCGGCAAAGCGAAGCGCATGTTGACTGGACATTGTAACCGTTTGATCTTTTAGTAATGTGAGCGCCGTTATATTGGGTTGATGTGAGTGTAAAATAGCTTTGGCGCGTGGGACTTCTCGATGAATAGCGGCATGAATATTCAAATTGCTGGGTTCGATTTCGCCAAATCCTGAAACAATATTGCCATCAAAATCTGATACTAAAAAATCTGAACTTTTGGCTTCGGACCAATGAAGACCATAGGGAAGTGCCAGAAAATGTTCGTCACTATCGGGTAGCGTTGCCGTTAAATGATTCACAACACCCTCATTCCAATTATGTTCCGCCATATAGCGGTGAATAAGAGCTAGATCAAATCGTAACTGATTTTCAACTGATAAATCGTTAAACATATTTAAATCTCTTTAATTTTATTTTGTATTATTTACATCGGCCACATGTTGTAAACGACAATACCTTCATCTATGAATCTAACAGTATAATTGGGGTCATCATGCTCAACCGCCCAACTCAATATCTTGGCCATGTATGCAATGGCGATAACTTGACAGACTGCTTCACCATTTGGTTATGATATTAGAGAAATTAAGATTAGCAGTCACTGGTTTATAAAGTTAGCCCATTCATAAAGCCTGTCAACTTATGGGTGTTCCGAACACACGAGAAGGCATTAAGATAAAAATCGTGAATTTATAATAATATCTGATGCTCCAGTGCTCACATTATAGATGGCATTATATCAGTGTCTTAAGAAAGGCTTTGATAATCCTGCCAATCTTTTATCTTCTTGTATTTATTGAGTTTTGACGACCGCTAGAACATAGAAGGCCCGATCAAAATACTCATATTTAGGAACAGTCCAAAATTATTAACAGGATCTACCTAACAGAGAATGAAGGCTATCAAGGTGATTTTATAGTTATTCTTTTTTCAAATTAACCAACTTAACGTCTAATAGTAGAGCAAACGTTTAACAATATTCAATAATGGGCCGATTAAAATAAGAGAAATAAATCATCAGATGTCTGTGAATTTTTACAGAAACCCCATTAACTGTGAATTCAGGCTACAGTTGATTTACGTGTTGGTAATGGCATATTAACAAGAATCGGTTCCAAAAAAGGTTGATGGGTCTTCAAGAATAAAGTGGGTTAAATATAGGGCCAGCCGAAACAAGGTTCAAAAAATTCAGGCCTTTAAGCATAATCAAAACAGCCTATAGAGGTGTTCTGTTTTCTGCTTAAAGAAACAAACGTTCTGGCCGCAGGCTTATTATCTTGGCGATACCGTTAACTCGTCGTTAACTCATACCGGTTTATTTATCGATTGTTTGGGTTGAGTCGTAACAGATAGGGTTGTAATCACTATTGATAATACCCCCAGGTTTAATGCCAGGCATAAATTTTTGGAAATCTCCGGAGATCATAGTTTGACTTGAAGTAAGGCATGCACCATCTTCAAAATAGGTTGTGGCCAATGCCATTCGAGATTCATCTGTCATATTAGCCCCAGCCGTGTGAAACGATAAGGCGTGGTGAAAACTAATTTCACCCAAATCAAATGCACTGTCATGAATTGGAATTTGATTTTTTAAAAATATGTCGCTTAATTGCATGTCATAGCTAGTGTCAAATTTATTGAACGGCAAGTTGTTAACAAGCTTGTAGGTTTCCATTCCGGCTGCAAACGCGAGGGGTCCCATTTTTTTAGAAATAGGTTGTAGTGGAATCCAAGCGGTACAAATATTCAGGCTGTCAATGGGGAAATGATGATGATCATAGTGCCAAGGCGTACGGCCACATCCTGGTTCTTTCGACAAAGCATTGTCATGATAGAGCCGAACCGCATTGACCTTTAACAGCTTAGTTGCAATCTGAGCAATTCGTTTACTCAGCACGAAGCGTCGAACAAAATCATCTTGCAGCCACATCATTTCGTCACTTCTAAATGCCAGGCCAGGGGCTCGTCCCAGGACTTCTACTAATATTGAACTGATTTGCTCTCTAAGCAACTTGAGTGCATTAGGGTCGATAACATTTTTGAGTTTGATGTAGCCGTCTTTTGCAAACTGATCAATTGATTCCTGGCTCAAATCATAAGGGATCGAAAGGGACTCATGTATTCGGGTTAATTCAGTTGTGTCTGTTTCAACGCTTGGTTCTGATTGTTATACAGCGCGTTCATTAAGCGAATTAATTGTTTTGGCATCATTTTTTGCTAAGGTCATATACCAATTCCACCATTGCTGGTTGTCTTGGTCCCATTCAGAATCAATACCGTCTTGTGTTTTATGTGCGTTTGAAAGATAGTCGGGTAACGGCTTTATCGGAGCGGTTATTTTAGATTTAGACATTGGTATTTTTCCCAAAAAAAGAGAATGCTAACTCAGTTCTAGATATCAAAAAGAATCGGATAACTTAGCTGAATCAATAGGTTATGTCGGAGTAGTATTTCTGAAATATTGCTCAAAACAGCCGTACCCCAAATTAATGTCAATTATAACTTTTAAACCAAATTCCAAAAGTAGAGTGACGTTGAACTAAATGTCTCTAATTTGCATTCGATTAGGTGTAAAAACTATTCAGACCCTGTATAGTTAGACCTGATATAGTGAATTAATTCTAACATTCTACACCATTTTTTCAAATCTTTCGTAAGGTCAGAAAGCCGAAAACAGATCAAATTATTTGAGTTATATTTTTTGACTTTACATCAAAAATTGTATCTTCTAAATATATAAAAATCGGGTACAAACAATCAAACCACATCATACTAATTATACATTATCATCTGACAATGATGACGAAAACCCACCCGCTCTCGATAAAATAAATAGAGACTTTCATTTATCAATGGACCCTTATACTACTGAGCAAAGGATAATCATTGATTCCATTAATCGGTCAGTAGCCAATCTTAAACAAGTGCATGCCTTAAGTGATCAGGATTATGCTCAATGCCTTGAGGTTTTTGAGGCTAGCAGTGATCAGCGGTTCGAAATATTGAACTGGTTAGAAAAAAATGTTCTCTCCCAAATGTCAAAAGGTTCCAATTCTATTCTGAGTGTTGGTTGTGGAACTGGCGCTTTTGACGAACAGATTTTGCAGAATTTAATCGGTCGAATGGAGCAAATTAAATATTTAGGCATTGAGCCAAACAAACTTGAAGCCGCAGAGTTTGTGAAAAGAATGCAAGTAAAGAGTGCTGAGAATACGGTTGTTGATTCTTCTGTTTTGGTGGAGAAATTTGGAGGCCGCTCATTCGGTAAGGATTTTGACCTCGTTCTTTTCGTGCAATCGATCTACTATTTGGATGATCGCAATGATGCTATTGACGCAGCATTAGACGCGTTGAGTCCGGGTGGTGTTTTAATCATCGTGGTTGCACCTGACGAGTCTTTAAACGTCATTGCGAACCTAATTTGGCAGCGCCAAATGGGACACAAGAGTTTTTTCTCTGATGACCTAAGGCTCCACTTTGATACCCTGGGAGTCGAATATAGTGAAACTAGAATCTCTGCAAACCTGAATGTCACGAATTGTTTTAACGTTCTAAGCCGCGAAGGCAGAGACATTATCGATTTTACTGTTCAAGCGCGAACAGACCTGTTGCCAGAGCCATTACAAAAAGATATTTTTGAGTTTTTGTTGTCAATTTCTAAAGTTGAGGCTGGTAACACCTATCTTCCTCACCCCGTTGATATTTTTAGATGCAGAAAAGTATAGTGATCCTATGAGTCTAAAAAAATCGAACCTTTGAGCAAGAGAATAAAAGGCTAATTAATTTTTTGCCTTTGAGTACTGTCCAACAGTAAAACTCCTGTTCGCAGGACCCGCTGACAATCCAGTGTTATATGGCTAGTGAAAACTGAATTACTAATGTAACAATGGAATTAATGATGACTGCCACTGCAAAAAAACGATTGAATGTTGTATTTGAAGATCAGCAGCCTGTAACCGGCGATAATTGTGCTGAATTGATTGAGGGTTTGTCGCATAAGCAGAAGCAGGCTAATCCGAAATATTTTTATGATCAAAAAGGTTCAGAATTATTTGAACAAATTACCCAGCAGCATGAGTATTATCCCTCTCGTGTTGAAAAAGCTATTCTAAGCCAGCATGCGAGTGAAATTGCTAATTATTGTGGAGAAAACTGTGTATTGATTGAGCCAGGAAGTGGCAACAGTGAAAAAGTCCGACTATTACTCGAAAAACTGCAACCTGCAACCTATGTTCCTTTGGATATTTCGGCAGACTTTCTTTATCAATCAGCCCAAAAATTAGGGCGAGAATTTCCATGGTTAAATATTCATGCTATTTGTGCAGATTTCTCTGACCAATGGCATTCGCGCACAGAGCTTGAAAGTGGTCGTCGCGTCATCTTTTACCCTGGTTCTACAATTGGTAATATGAAGCCAGAATCAGCTCAGTCATTTTTGTCTAATTTGAGAGAATGGATAGGTCAAGACGGTAGTGTGTTGATTGGTGTTGATCTACAGAAATCTGAAAATCTGCTTAACGCCGCCTATAACGATGCTCAAGGTGTTACGGCAGACTTTAATCTAAACATGCTGAATTCAATAAATAACCTAGTCAATGCGGACTTCAATTCTGATCACTTTTCGCATTACGCATTTTATAACAACGATCAAAGTCGGATAGAAATGCACCTTGTAAGCGAAAAATCTCAAACAGTGAACATTGATGACAACCTTATTCATTTTGCTAAGGGAGAAACTCTGCACACAGAGAACTCTTATAAGTATAGCCTTGTGAGTTTTACCGCATTATGTAACGCAGCTGGGTTTACACTAGAGAAAAGTTGGGTTGATGATGAAGAACTTTTCAGCGTTCATTACTTGAGTATTAGCAAAAGTCAAAAAATATAATGTCGTGTAACGCTTCGAAAAAAAATTAGTGCCACTGTTTATCTGAAGTATCGGAGTATGCTAGCTTAATGTCAGGCCGACTTGCTTTTAGGTCTGACATTGCGATATTTGTTAGTGTGTAAGGTTGAGATATTGAAGCTGAATCGTCAGAATTTGAGCTTATGTGAGGTCACTCTTATAGGTGCAGGTGCGTTTATAAATTTTTTATTGATTGTGTCAACTATTTTAATGTTCAAAACAGTTATTTTAGCTAATAAATAAAGGGTCAAAGCGTTCGATTTTAATTCTTTGATAAAAGAGCTGTGAAAGCGCCATCAATTGGTGAAATTTAATTTAGCTACTAACTTTTTAATAAAGTTCTGTTATTTTAGACAACAAATAAAATGAGTTTTTTGGGTTTGTTTTGAAGCTATATAAATATTAGGTTGAGGTTTTTTTTAGTGCTCTCTAATAATTGCTTAAAAGCCAATTGACATGCCAGTTCGAGTTGGCAGCACTGATTTAATCTTACCGTTTACCTATAAATTAGAGCGGCAGTCTGAATGCAATATTTGGTGCGCCGCTTTTTCCAAATAAATCTGCTCAAGTTTTCTGTGTCATAGTATTTAGATTGACCAAACTAATTTTGGCCCTGAGTTGATGACATTATCTTGATATAGCGCTGACTTATCCACTACAAGGTCAAGTATGTCGTCATTGGGGCCGTCGAGCGGCCATACCGAATCTGTCAGCCACATACCCGCATAACGACCCTGCTGTTGCAACCTCAGCCTAAAAGCGAAGTAAAGTGTTTCGTTATCTGCACTGATAATCTGTACCAGTCGGAGCGCTCTATTTTCTTCAAGGATAACTTCACTGAGTGTGCTATCCCGATGGTTGATCATTTGTTTGAACGTTGGCCCTTTCAATATTTTGGTAAAATTTTTGAGCGGACCTGTCTGCGTTTTGTTTGAAGGTGAAGCAAAGTTGAATGTGGTTTCAATACCCGCATCTGGGAATGGATAGTCATTGCTTGCGAGTGCGTTGATGACAATTTGAACAACGTCACCTGGCTGCAGTGCGGCGTTGGGCTGAGGCAACATTGGATCCTCTGGCAAAGACTCTGTTGATCCATATAAGGGATTCGCTAAAACTATTAGCATTATAATTAGCAAACTATTTAATATGTGCTTAGCAAAATTACGCATAACTTTTACACTCTTTCTTCAACGAATAGACTACTAACTTAAGTAGTTATGCTTTTTATACGCACGAACCAGCATTTTGGATTTTTGAAATTTATAAACACCACATCTGTTTTCTGGTTGCCTTTAGGCTGGCTATTTTCCCATAAGCGCGTCAATCTTTATAATCTTCAACCGTTACGGGCTTATTAATCTTTATGGCAGGAGCAGGCTACCCAATGCCTTATGGCTACCCATAAGCTAAGCGCCCGTTTGCAGGTGAACGCTTATGAATTTACCCGACAATTTATTAGAGGTTCTTAAAAAAAACAGGCTATAGCGTCTATTTGCAAATAATAAGATTCTGAATAGTCATTAGTGTGTATTCAAAAGGTATTTGTTTGCTCGTGATCTGGGGCAACTATCCTCTTGTGGTTTTGTATCCCTGTTGAGGATAGCTGCTGCTAGTTTACAAGTTGTGTAGGGTGGGTGCCTTTAGCTCTATCCAGAGATTGCGACGTCGGAGAATCGAATGTTCGGCATTAACGCAGATCGACCTTCATCCCAGTGTTGTTGGTTACCAATCATTGATATTTTATTTAACATTTTATAAAAATTACCAGCAACAGTAATACCTCGGACCGCCTGAATTCGTTCACCATTTTTACACAAGGAACCAGAAGCCCCAAAACTAAAATTGCCAGAAATAGCGTTAGCACCGGAATGTAAACCAGATAAATCGGTTACTTCTAAATATTCGCCACTATGCAGTGTCGAAAGGTCGTCGGAACCCTTTGCGATCTCAACCTGATGCAGATTGACGCCCAAAGTAGATTTTGGACCTCGACTCGCGTGACCTGTGGTTTTGGTATCGAAATAAGAAGCGGTAGCGCTATTGTGTATGAGTGTTTGCAGGCAACCATCTACTATTAGCTCTGATTTTTCTGTGGCGCTTCCTTCTGCGTCAAACAAATGATAGCCAAATCCATCTACATTAAGAGGATGGTCATAAATAGTTAATCGTGAATCGGTTATGACCGAACCTACTTTATCTCGCATTGGGTTGATGCCATCTTTTGCGGCTTTGCCTGAAAACATCATAGAGAAAACACCAAACACGGATGTCTGACAGTCGCTATTAAAAATAACATCATAGTGCTTGCTTGGAATAGGCTTCCCATCGAGCAAGCCGATACATTTCTCATAAGTTTTGTCGATTACGGTCGTTGCGTTTAAACCAGAAAATAATCGTGATACTTGGCTTGTCCCTTGCATTGCATTGCTTTCGCCGTCTTCGACTAATGCATAAGCATATGAGGCGCACATGCGACTACGCGATAGTGCGCTTAAACCGGCGCTCGAGAAAATATGTCTTTGGCTCGTTATATCCTGAACACCATTGTAGGGTACGTTTTTTACTTTATCCTTAGTGAGCAGTTTACTTTCTATCTCAAGTGCCATTTCAATTTTTTGCTCAATCGAAACATGTTCTTTTGGGCACAACAAGTCATCATCCGTTATCAGGTAGTCAGAATTTAACAGGATATTCTCATGAGATTCTACTTTAACAAAGCTAGCGTTATTTAATGCCTGACCAACCATAGAACTGAGGGCGTTAGCATCGGCGGCCTCACTGTAAGAAGTACCTACATGGCCGTTTTTAATGACACGTAATCCAAAAATTCGGCTCGAACTGACCTTGTATTCTTCAAGCTCTCCATCACGTGCTTTGAGAGAAAGTGTTTCACCTTCGTCAATGATAAGATCGCCAGTCGCACCGGCATTCTTTACTTGTTCTAATACTTGTTCGGCCATTTGGGCTGTATTCATATTGAAGGTGCTCATTAGGCGTTACCTCCTACCAATATATCATCGACTTTTAGGGTTGCCTGTCCAACAGAAGTCGGTACTGCACCAGAAATCGATCCACACATTCCACAGGCTAACGAAAAGTCCTGCCCAATCATTGAAATTTCTTTAAGTACTTTGGGTCCGGTACTTATTAAAGTGGCGGATTTAACTGGATATTGAATTTTTCCGTTTTCAATATAATAACCTTCAGTAACCGCAAAGTTGAACTCGCCGGTACCCGGTTGAACTGAACCACCACCCATGTGAGTGGCATAAATACCTTTGTCAATAGAAGCGATCATATCGTCGATATTGGCGTCACCTGGTTCAATAAAGGTATTGCGCATGCGTGATGCGGGCGCATATTTGTATGACTCACGGCGTCCTGAACCAGAGCGTGCAAAACCAGTCTGCTGTGCACCAATGCGATCGACCAAAAAGTTAGTTAATTTGCCATCTTTAATAAGCTGAGTTCGTTGTGTGGGCATGCCTTCGTCGTCAATATTAATTGAGCCCCATTGATTGGCCATCGTCCCATCGTCTACTGCATTGACGACCGAGCTAGCGATCATTTCACCCATTTGGTCGTGAAATACAGAGGCTTTTTTTGCGACTGATGTTGTTTCAAGCAAGTGTCCGCAGGCTTCGTGGAAAATAACCCCTCCAAATCCATTGCCAATAATAACGGGCATTCGACCGGACGGGCAGGGCTTTGCCGTCAGATTCACCAGAGCTTGTCTGGCGGCCTCCTCACCTGTTCTTTGAGGGTTGATTGCCGCTTCGATCTCCCAGCCCAGCAAACCACCATCATTCCAGCTGCCTGTCGCTTGTTCGTCACCATCCGACGCAATGGCGGTTAAATTGGCTCGAATATAATTGCGTTTGTCGCTCGTGTGTAAGCCATCGCTATTATATATTTCAACGTATTGCTCTCGTTGCATACAGGAACCACGTGTTCGTGATATTTGTTTGCCCGCAGCTCTGGCAGCACGGTCTGCTGACATTAAGTAGGCAACCTTACTTTCGATTTCTGCATCTATTGAAAGAATTTTTTGGGCTGGATGAATATCGCTTATTTGACTAAAGTTGAAAGATTTTGAAGTGCTAACAGGGTCTCTTAAATCTTTAGCAGCCAATACAGACGCAATGCGTAATAACTCGTCTTGATCAGTCTTATTGGTATAACCATATAAAACCTTGTTGCCGTAAATTAATCTAAGACCAATGCCAAAATTAATGCCCGATTCTACCGACTGGACTTCATTACTGAGTGAGCTGACAACGTTGGTTTCGTTCTTTTCAATGAAAAGTTCAGCAAAGTCTGCACCCAGTAGCAAGGCATGATCAATAACTGATTCTGCTGTTTGACTATTTAGCATGAAGTCTATTCCTTTGAGGTTTTGAGGGAAATTAATTTACTTAGGCAATATTATAGAATCTTATTTCTTACATGAGGCTATAGGATGATCAATTCAAGCGCTTTGACATTACTTCGTTAACGATAGGTTCTGACCGACACATTGATGTCGACTTGTGTTGTTCGCAATCGGGAATCCTTTGTCTGCTTTAACTCCGGTTTGTCGACTGACAAACAGAAGTTTTCCAAGTCGAACAAGCAAAATCACTTTACCCGATATCGAGACCATTATGACCGGAATATGCAGGTGCGATTGTTACATTAAGTCGATAGTAATCATCGAGCACTGACTTATTAATAGATTGTTGCAGATGATTCAAAATACGTTTAAAACAGAATGAAACGCAAGAGACAGGCACTCTTTAGGAACAACAGGGACATAGGAACAACATGGACGGCAGTCTTAAAAATCACCCAATCTACAACCAGAAAAACCTATAGGTTTCAGAAAATAAATAACGATTTTCGGTTAAAAGTGGAATTTAACCTAAAAAGCCGTTTTCCAGGTATAGCTGCCCGTAAACGCTAGAAGCATTCTTAATTATGGGTTGGTTATTGCGATTCAGGCGGTCTTTTGTAGGGTTCGTCGCTTTTTAGCGAATCGT
>NZ_CAJXPA010000117.1 GCF_913058035.1 uncultured Paraglaciecola sp.
GTGATAGCTAATAATCTTATTCTAGGTGATAGCTAATAATCTTATTCTAGGTGATAGCTAATAATCTTATTCTAGGTGATAGCTAATAATCTTATTCTAGGTGATAGCTAATAATCTTATTCTAGGTACAAAAAAGCCAGACTAACGTCTGGCTTTTCTAATGGTACAGTTGTTACACCGATTCAGTTTCTTCAATCTCTTCGACTGCTTCAACTTCAGGGCGATCGACTAACTCAACATAGGCCATAGGTGCTTTATCACCAGTACGTAATCCACACTTTAAGATGCGAATATAACCACCTGGACGCTCTTCATAGCGAGGTCCAAGTTCGTTGAACAATTTACCTACCACTTCTTTATCACCAGTACGTGCCATTGCCAAACGGCGATTAGCTACACTGTCTTGCTTAGCAAGTGTGATAAGAGGCTCAATTACGCGACGCAATTCTTTCGCTTTTGGTAAAGTTGTTTTAATCAACTCATGCTTTACCAAAGAACCAGCCATATTTTTAAACATAGCTTGACGATGACTGCTGTTACGATTTAACTGACGACCACTTTTACGATGGCGCATAGTTTTATCCTTCTCTACAAATCAGGTTTAAGAACCTAATTAATCTTTTTCAGCGATTGACTCTGGTGGCCAGTTTTCTAGGCGCATGCCTAAAGAAAGTCCACGAGAAGCTAGCACATCTTTAATCTCAGTTAGAGATTTTTTACCTAAGTTAGGAGTTTTTAACAACTCTACTTCAGTACGTTGTACTAGGTCACCAATGTATTGTATTGCTTCGGCTTTTAAACAGTTAGCTGAACGTACAGTTAGCTCTAAATCATCAACAGGGCGAAGTAAAATCGGGTCAAATTCCGGCTTCTCTTCTTTTTCAACTGGCTCAGATATATCACGTAATTCAACAAATGCGTCTAATTGTTCAGCTAATATAGTAGCTGCACGACGTATTGCTTCTTCCGGATCGATTGTGCCATTTGTTTCCATATCAATGATTAACTTATCAAGGTCGGTTCTTTGCTCTACTCGAGCAGATTCGACATTATAAGATATACGATCAACAGGGCTGTATGAAGCGTCCACTAATAAACGTCCAATAGGACGATCATCTTCTTCCGAAGAGCGGCGAGTTGATGCAGGAACGTAACCACGACCCATTTCTACTTTGATACGCATGCTGAGTTCAGCTTCGCCAGTCAAAGTACAAACCAAATGGTCGGGGTTAACAATTTCCACATCGCCATCATGCTGGATATCACCAGCTAATACTGGGCCCGCACCGGATTTCACTAGAGTTAGTGTTGCTTCAGTTTTGCCTTCAAGACGCACGGCTAAACCTTTTAGGTTAAGCAATATCTCAATAACATCTTCTTGAACGCCTTCTTTGGTGCTGTATTCATGCAACACACCATCGATTTCAACTTCTGTTACAGCACATCCAGGCATCGAAGACAATAAGATGCGACGTAACGCGTTACCTAGCGTATGTCCAAACCCACGTTCTAAAGGTTCAAGTGTCACCTTTGCGCGAGTTGACGAGACGTTATCAATTTCAACTAATCTTGGTTTTAAGAATTCAGTTACAGAACCCACATTGTTTCCTCTCTTCTTTAAACTTTACTTAGAGTAAAGTTCGACAATCAACTGTTCGTTAATATCAGCAGTCAAATCAGATCTTTCAGGAACACGTTTAAATGTACCTTCCATCTTCTTGTTATCTACTTCTATCCAAGTTGGCTTTTCACGCTGATCCGCTAGTTCCAATGCGGCAACTATACGCGCTTGCTTCTTCGCTTTCTCACGAATGGACACGACGTCATCAGCAGAAACGTTGAAAGAAGGAACGTTAACAACCTTACCGTTAACCAAAATGGCTTTATGGCTTACTAGTTGACGCGCTTCTGCACGAGTACTAGCAAAACCTATACGGTATACAACATTGTCTAAACGCTGCTCCAAAAGCTGCAACAAGTTTTCACCTGTGTTGCCTTTCAAGCGTGCTGCTTCTTTATAATAGTTACGGAATTGCTTTTCCAATACACCGTACATACGACGTACTTTTTGCTTTTCACGTAATTGAACACCGTAATCAGACAACCGGCCACGACGTGCCCCATGTTGTCCAGGTGCTGTATCAATTTTACATTTAGATTCGATTGCTCGAACGCCGCTTTTAAGGAACAAATCTGTTCCTTCACGACGGCTAAGTTTGAGTTTGGGACCCAAATATCTTGCCATGATCTTTCTCCAACTGTCCGTCGATTAAACGCGACGTTTTTTCGGTGGACGACAACCGTTGTGAGGTATAGGTGTCACATCGGTAATATTAGTGATTTTATAACCAGCAGCGTTCAAAGCTCTAATCGCAGACTCACGACCTGGGCCTGGGCCCTTTACGAACACTTCTATGTTTTTCAAACCGTAATCCTGAGCGGCTGTACCAGCACGTTCAGCAGCTACTTGTGCAGCAAAAGGAGTTGATTTACGTGAACCACGAAAACCTGAACCACCTGATGTTGCCCATGACAGAGCATTGCCCTGACGGTCTGTAATAGTCACTATTGTATTGTTGAAAGAGGCATGTATATGAGCCATACCATCAGCAACTTGACGTTTTACGCGCTTACGCGTTTTGGTTTGTGCTTTAGCCATAATATCCCCCGCTTATCGTTTTATTGCTTTGCGAGGACCTTTACGGGTTCGCGCATTAGTTTTAGTGCGCTGACCACGTAGAGGAAGACTACGACGGTGGCGAATACCACGGTAGCAACCCAAATCCATCAAACGTTTGATACTCATTGATACTTCACGACGAAGATCACCTTCGACAGTGAATTTTCCAACTTCTTCACGAAGTTTATCAATCTGTTCTTCATCAAGATCTTTGATCTTGGTTGTCTCTGAAACACCTGAGGATACACAAATGCTTTTTGCACGTGTGGAACCAACACCATAAATTGCAGATAACGCAATTACAGTATGCTTATGTTCAGGGATGTTAATGCCAGCGATACGGGCCATTAACAGTACTCCTTATAATTTATAGTCATTAGCCTAAAAAGCCCGATAGGATACTTACCCAATAACTAAATTGCAAATAAGGATTGAGGCGCTAGTGTATCTAGACGACCCCCAATCCAATCGATTAACCTTGCCTTTGCTTATGCTTAAGGTCAGAACTGCAAATCACACGCACAACACCGTTGCGCTTAACGATTTTACAATTACGGCAAATCCGCTTGACTGATGCACGAACTTTCATTTCATCACTCCGTAAATCGCTAACTTAGCGGCCGTAGCCTTTAAGATTAGCTTTTTTGAGAACAGACTCATATTGATTTGACATCAAATGAGTCTGCACCTGCGCCATGAAATCCATGATGACCACTACCATAATAAGTAATGAAGTACCGCCAAAATAAAACGGGACATTCCAAGCGATCAACATGAACTCAGGCACTAAACATATAAAGGTTATGTAAAGTGCACCTGCCAAAGTAAGGCGTGTCATCACTTTATCAACATATTTAGATGTTTGTTCACCAGGACGAATACCTGGAACAAAAGCTCCAGACTTCTTCAAATTATCTGCCGTCTCACGAGGGTTAAAAACCAACGCAGTATAGAAAAAACAGAAGAAAATAATCGTCGCAGCATATAACATCACATACAAAGGTTGCCCTGGGGACAACTGAAGCGCCACATCTTGTAACCAAGATAAAGACTCATTCTGACCAAACCAATTTGCAATAGTTCCAGGAAACAAAATAATACTTGATGCAAAAATAGGAGGTATAACACCTGCCATGTTCACTTTTAAAGGAAGATGCGAGCTTTGCGCTGCAAAAACCTTGCGACCCTGTTGGCGTTTTGCATAGTTAACGACAATACGTCGTTGACCACGCTCTACAAACACAACAAAATAAGTGACGGCAATAATGATTACGCCAACTAACATTAAGAAAAGTAAGTTCAATTCACCCTGCCTTGCCATTTCAGCAACATTACCTAATGCTGATGGCAAACCAGATACAATACCGGCAAAAATCAGAATTGAGATACCGTTACCAATACCTCTCTCTGTAATTTGTTCGCCTAGCCACATCAGGAACATAGTCCCTGTAACTAGGCTTATCCATGCTGTAAAGTAAAAACCGAAACCAGGGTTAATTACCAAACCTTGTATAAGATTGGGTAGATTTGTCGCAATTCCAACTGCTTGGAATGATGCCAATACCAAGGTAAAATACCGAGTATATTGACTAATCTTACGACGACCAGCTTCACCTTCTTTTTTAAGCTCCATCATCGGAGGATGCATATGTGACATCAACTGAATAATAATAGAAGCTGTAATATAAGGCATAATGCCTAGGGCTAGAACCGACGCGCGTTCAAGTGCACCACCGGAGAACATGTTAAACATCTCTACGATTGTGCCTTTTTGTTGCTCAAATAATTGAGCTAACACCGCAGCGTCAATACCAGGAATAGGTACATAAGAACCCAACCTAAATACTATTATCGCACCAAGTACGAACAACAATCTTGATTTAAGCTCGCTCAAACCGCCTTTAGCGCTTGAATCCTGTCCTGGTTTAGCCATCTAGCCTATTCCTCTACTTTACCGCCAGCTGCCTTGATTGACTCAAGAGCGCCTTTAGTTACCTTTAAACCACTAATCGTAACGGCACGCGAAATGTCACCACTTTTTAATACTTTAATAAACAACATCTCTTTCTTAATAAGACCTGCTGCTTTTAAAGATTCAAGTGATACCACATCACCTTCTACCTTCGCAATTTCACTTAGCGTAACTTGGTCAGTAACCAAAGATTTACGCGAAGTAAAACCAAACTTAGGTAGACGACGTTGAATCGGCATTTGCCCGCCTTCAAAACCAGGTTTTACAGAACCGCCTGAGCGGGACTTTTGACCTTTGTGACCACGGCCACCAGTTTTTCCAAGACCAGAGCCCATACCACGACCCACACGTTTACCAACTTTTTTCGCTCCAGGTGCAGGAGCAAGAGTATTCAAATGCATCTTTTACTCCTCCACTACTTCGACCATGTAAAATACACGGTTGATCATGCCACGGACAGATGGGGTGTCTTCAAGTTCACGAATGTGACCAATACGACGAAGACCCAAACCAGTAAGCGTAGCTTTATGCTTAGGTAAACGACCAATAGAACTTTTCGTTTGTTTTACTTTAATCATTTTAGTCATGACCAATTACCCCAAAATCTGCGATACAGACAATCCACGTTTGGCAGCAACTGACTCAGGCGAATTCATTTCTGTCAACGCATTGATTGTTGCACGCACAACGTTAATTGGATTGGTAGATCCGTAACATTTCGAAAGTACATTTTGTACACCAGATACTTCAAGAACTGCACGCATTGCACCACCGGCAATAATACCAGTACCTTCTGATGCGGGTTGCATGTAGACCTTAGAACCTGAATGACGACCTTTTATTGGGTGCTGTAGTGTGTTGCCATTAAGATCAACATTCACAATATTGCGACGTGCTTTTTCCATAGCTTTCTGAATTGCAGCAGGCACTTCACGCGCTTTACCGTAACCAAAACCTACACGACCATTACCGTCACCAACTACTGTCAAAGCAGTAAAACTAAAGATTCGACCACCTTTAACTACTTTTGATACGCGGTTGACGGCAATAAGCTTTTCTAACAGATCACCACCGTTTTGAACTTCTACTTTAGCCATAATTAACTCCTAGAACTGAAGACCAGCTTCGCGAGCTGCATCAGCTAATGCTTTAACTCGACCGTGATACTTGAATCCGCTACGATCAAAGGCAACTTTCTTGATGCCCTTTTCGATAGCGCGTTCTGCGATCGCTTTGCCAATAGCCGCTGCTGCCGCTGAATTACCAGTACCCTTTAGGCTACTTGCTAGTTCAGTTTCAACTGTTGAAGCCGACGCCAATACTTCAGAACCACTAGGCGCGATTAACTGAGCGTATATGTGACGCGGTGTGCGGTTAACAACCAAGCGATGCGCGGCCAATTCACTAATTTTTTTACGTGCACGAGTAGCGCGACGCAAACGAGCTGATTTTTTATCCATCGTACCGACTCCTTATTTCTTCTTAGCTTCTTTACGACGCACAACTTCATCTGCGTAACGAACGCCTTTGCCTTTGTAAGGCTCTGGTGGACGATATGCGCGAATGTTAGCTGCAACCTGACCTATCAACTGCTTATCAACGCCTTTAACGATGATTTCAGTTTGACTCGGAGTTTCAACCGAAATACCCTCAGGCATTTCGTATGCTACTGGGTGTGAGAAACCCAAAGTCAAATTTAGCTTTGTACCTTGAGCTTGCGCTCGGTAACCTACGCCATTCAACAATAATTTCTTCTCAAAACCATTAGATACACCAAGTATCATGTTGTTTAACAAAGAGCGAGCCGTTCCAGATTGTGCCCAACCGTTTGCTTTACCTTCACGAGGCTTAGCAAGAAGTTGATTTTCTTCCTGAACTACTTCAACTGCATCATTAAACACACGAACTAGAGTACCGTTTTTACCTTTAACTGTGACTTCTTGACCAGCAATAGATATTTCTACACCAGACAGGATATCAACAGGAGCTTTTGCTATACGTGACATTTTATTCCCCTTACGCTACGTAGCCGATGATCTCACCACCCATGCCCGCTTTACGCGCTGCACGGTCAGTCATCACACCTTTAGAGGTAGACACGATAGCCACACCTAAACCACCCATTACTTTTGGCAACTCATCTTTTTTCTTATAGATGCGAAGACCTGGGCGACTTACGCGCTCAATGCTCTCGATTACTTTTTTGCCTTCGAAGTACTTTAAAGTCACTTCTAATACAGGCTTTACGTCGCCAGAAACAGCGAAGTCTGTCACATATCCTTCTTCTTTTAGAACGCCTGCAATTGCAACTCGCACTTTAGAAGACGGCATAGATACAGAAACTTTACTAGCCATCTGGCCATTACGTACGCGGGTAAACATATCCGCGATAGGATCTTGCATACTCATATCAGCTACCCCTTACCAACTGGCTTTTTTCAAGCCAGGCACTTCACCGCGCATGGCTGCTTCACGCAACTTGATACGACTCATGCCAAACTTGCGTAGGAAACCATGTGGACGACCTGTAATGTTGCAGCGATTACGCTTACGACTTACAGATGAGTCACGTGGCAGTTGTTGTAGCTTAAGAACAGCGTCCCAACGTTCTTCATCAGAAGAGTTGACATCGCTGATAGTCGCTTTAAGCGCTGCGCGTTTTACCGCGAACTTAACAACTAGCTTCGCACGTTTTACTTCGCGCGCTTTCATTGATTCTTTTGCCATAACCCTAACCTTACTTTTTAAACGGGAAGTTAAACGCGCTTAATAAAGCGTGTGCTTCCGCATCGGTTTGTGCGCTGGTAGTGATAGTGATATCCATACCGCGTATCTTGTCCACTTTATCGAATTCGATTTCAGGGAAGATAATTTGCTCACGAACGCCCATGCTAAAGTTACCGCGACCGTCAAATGACTTAGGATTTAAGCCACGAAAATCACGGATACGAGGAATTGCTATAGAAACTAAACGTTCAAAGAATTCCCACATACGTTCACCACGTAGGGTTACTTTACAGCCAATCGGATAACCTTCACGGATTTTAAAACCCGCAACGGACTTGCGAGCAACAGTTACAATAGGCTTTTGACCAGCAATTGCTTGCATGTCAGCCGTGGCATTTTCTAATACCTTTTTGTCTGCTACCGCTTCACCTAAACCCATGTTTAGTGTGATTTTATCAATCCGAGGGACTTGCATGACGCTTTTGTAGTTGAACTGCTTAGCAAGTTCCGCTACAACTGAGTCTTTATAAAAATCATGCAGTTTCGCCATCGTACTCTCCAATTTTTATACTAGTTCGCCGTCTGATTTGAAGAAACGTACTTTCTTCTCATCTTCAAGACGGAAACCCACACGATCTGCTTTACCCGTTTTTGAGTTGTAGATCGCTACATTTGATACGTGAATCGATGCTTCTTTCTCAACAATACCACCAGTCACACCCAATTGAGGGTTAGGTTTCTGATGTTTCTTGATCATGCTCACACCTTCAACGATAAGACGGTTAGAAGCCGGAAGAACTTTAAGCACTTTGCCTTGTTTTCCTTTATCTTTACCAGCCAAAACGATGATTTCATCATCACGACGAATTTTGTTAGCCATATCGTGACTCCTTATAATACCTCAGGGGCTAGCGAGACAATTTTCATGTTATTAACACGAAGTTCTCGAGTAACCGGGCCAAAGATACGCGTACCAATCGGTTGCTTGTTTGCATTTAGCAAAACAGCTGCGTTGCTGTCGAAACGGATCGAAGATCCATCTGGACGACGTACGCCTTTTCTAGTACGCACCACCACTGCAGTTAGTACATCACCTTTTTTTACTTTACCGCGAGGAATTGCTTCCTTGACAGTAACTTTAATGATGTCACCAATATGTGCATAACGGCGATGCGAGCCACCAAGAACCTTAATACACTGAACCCTGCGAGCACCGGAATTATCGGCAACCTCCAGGTTAGTTTGCATTTGGATCATGTTAGTGCTCCGCTATTAAATTAAGACTCTTCCGAGCCGTTTACCTGCAAAAAAACAGTGTTAGCTGCTTTTTTATACATACCCCAGTTAAAAGGGCGCGAAATACTAACAGATTAGACTATGACGCGATAGTCTAATCTTTAAAAATAATAATAAAGATCGTGTTATAAGTACTAAGCTGCTATTTACACACAATTAACTTATTTAACGCCTTAATTTCAAGACCCTGTCATTTTCGCTGGTTGACATATATGCCTCGTAAAAGACTTATATTCGACATGTTAAGTTTAATAAAGTTGAGATCTTGGAGCATGTATCTGGGACAACTGTTTTTCTCTAATAATACTATCCTGTCGTTTCGCGTTATTTCCCTCTTTTTTACTTCTATCGTGAAGATAGTGCTGTATTACACACGTTATAAGTTATGTGATAAATAAACAAAAATCGTTTGGCAAAGTCACAGTTTTATTTTTTTCACAGTTAAAACCAGCAATATAAAGTATGGCGTTCTAAATTATCTCGTTTTACGAACGAAATAAAAATCTGTATCAGAACATCCACATGTAAAACTATAGTTATGAAGTTAATAATCAATTAACTGTGTTAAAAAGCCGTACACGTCATAAAGATTAACAGTCAGTCACTTATTCATTTCATCAAACAATGATTATCCTATCAAACGGACACAGCTATGATATGTAACTAATTTAACAACACAAAACCTTATTACAGCTTCAACACTTAGTTCAATAGTTAACTGGTAATCAGCAAATTTCTCTTTATTTTCGTCACAAAAAACTGCCGTCAATAGATAGTTATAATGATGACTTATAAAAGTACGAGATTTATTACACAGGCTTTAAAAATTTTACAACGCGTTGCATAAAAAAATAAACCATATTGAAAGACTTTTATTTACTCAAAACCTAACCTCTATTGCCTAGCTATTTTTCCAATTAGTTCACCATTAATAAGGCTGTCATAATGTTTCTCTAGATCATGACGTTTAACTTTAAGAGTCGGAGTCAAAAGACCATTATCTACAGTCCATTCGTCTTTCATCACAACCAGACAATCAAGCTTCGCATGACTCTCAAGTGTGCTGTTAACTTCATCAAGAGTTGCTGACAAACTTTTTTCAATTTCTTCTGCTGGAAGCTTCAGTGCTTCTTCAGACAAAACGACTAAACCAATAGGTTGTTTTAATTGCGAGCCAGTAACACAGACTTGTTCAATAGATGAATTTGCCATCAGTTTCGATTCAATTGGCACAGGTGCGACATATTTACCTTTGGATGTCTTAAATATTTCTTTTAAACGTCCAGTAATTTGAATATAGCCATCGCTGTCTATAGAACCTTTGTCACCTGTTTTCAGGTATCCATCTTCTGTCATCACTTCAGATGTCTTTTTAGGCTCCAAATAATACTCTTTCATATTACAAGGGCCCTTAACCTGAATTTCACCCTCTTCAGCTATACGTATATCCACACCTGAATAAGCACGACCTATAGACCCTATTTTGTCAGCCCTAAAAGGAATACAACATGTACCATATGCGCTGTTTTCGGTCATGCCCCACCCTTCGGAAATGTTGACTCCAATTTTTCTGAACCACTCTAAAGTAGAAGCAGGAATAGGTGCTGAACCGCTGGCACATAGTCTTGCTTCTCCTAATCCTAATTTGACACGTATTTTTTTGCTGACCATGCTACCCACTATCGGAATACGTAGTAACAAGTCGAGTTTCTTCTGAGGCATGTTAGCTAATACTCCCATCTGGAAACGTGTCCATAAACGCGGAACAGAAATAAATAAAGTTGGCTGGGTGGCTCTAACATCGCGAGCAAAGGTTTCTAAAGACTCAATAAAGTTAATACGAGTACCAGAATAAAAACTTGAAATTTCAACTAGTACTCTTTCAGTAATGTGTGCCAGTGGCAGATAACTAAGAACTCGATCATTTTGATTCACCCCTAGTTCGTTTAAAGAGTTCGATGCCGCCCAACAAATAGATTCATAATTGTGCACCACACCCTTTGGGTTACCAGTACTGCCAGATGTATATATTATTGACATAACAGAATCTAATGCTGGGATGGGCTTTTCGAGAAGCGGAGAGGTTTGTAATAATTCATTCCACTGCTTATCAGCAGGAATGTTGGGATACGGAAACGCAAGTTTAACCACCCCGTCATCAATTGCGGCAACTTGCTGTTCAGTATTATCCAACTTACCAACAAATATCACTGGGCACTTAGCATGATCCAAAACATATTGAATTGTCTTTTGACCAGCAGTGGAATATATAGGTACTGACACATGACCTGCTAACATAATCGCTAAATCGGCAATAAACCACTCAGCACAGTTCTTTGATAAAATAGCAATGTGACTACCTTTGGGTAAATCCATTGCCAGTAAACTCGCCGCAACTTTTCGTGCTTGTTGACCAGTTTCGCGCCATGTGAAATCTTTGATTACACCATCAATAGGTTGTTTTAAATAGACAGTTTCAGGATGAGTATCTTCCCATTGGTAAAACATTTCTAGGGGTGTTTTTAGTGACATATTGGATACTTATAGTAGTGTCGATAGCTATTTATAACGATTGTAAGTAAATAGGTCAATCGTTCATTCACAACAACTTGTTAACAAATGCAAAAGTCCACTAACAAGCTGTTTTTCCTGAGAAACAATCAGTTTTTTATATAAATAATGTTGGATATTAGGCAATAAACAGAATATTAATCATCCATTAGTCTCTTAATTTACCTATAAAGAAATGAAAACCCACTTAGCTAAAAAGTAGATTTTTTACTCTAAAAATTTTTTTTTGGCTAACACTTTACAAGTCTATTTTGTAAAAAAACATTGCCTTTGACATATTATTATAATGTTGGAAAAGCAAGTTTCTGCACACACTTAATATTAATACCAGTTACCACATTAAATATTTTTAAGGACTCGAAAATAGTAAAGTGGGGAAGCGGCAAAATCTCACTGAGACTAGCTGAAAATCATCAAGTGCTTGTATGAAACAGTGTTTATCGAAAAAAATCGATACTTTTTTTTGGTTACAAAGATAGTACCCGTCTATTTAAAAGAAAAAAGAGAATACCTTAAAGACATTCCCTCGTTATTTTTTAACCCCTCTGTCTAACGATTTCATATAAACAAACGCCTGTTGCAACAGAAACATTGAGGCTTGAAACAGAACCAGCCATAGGTAATTTAATCAACTCGTCACAGTGTTCGCGGGTTAGGCGGCGCATACCTTTGCCTTCAGCACCCATGACAAGCGCCATAGGGCCGTTAAATTTACAATCATAGATATTATTTTCTGCTTCTCCTGAAGTGCCAACTATCCACACGCCTGCATCTTGCAAGTCTCGTAACGTTCTAGCAAGGTTGGTAACTTGCACTAAAGGAATGACATCAGCCGCACCAGACGCTACCTTTCGAACTACTGGTGTAAGAGCAGCAGATTTATCCTTCGGCACTACCACCGCATCCACCCCAGCTGCATCGGCTGTTCGCAAACAAGCACCTAAGTTGTGGGGATCAGTTACACCATCCAAAATAAGTAAAAATGGCAACTTACTTGACTCTACAATGGCAGCTAAATCGTTCTCATTATATTGCTTAGCAGGTTTAACTTTAGCAACAACACCTTGGTGTTGCCCTCCGTCAACTTTATCATCTAGCGTTTTTCGTTGACAAAATTGTACTGAAGTACCTAAGCTTCTAGCCTGGCTAACGATTTCATGAACACTCTTATCATCTCGACCTTTCAACACAAAAAGTTCAATTAAACGCTCAGGTTCACGCAGGATAATTGATTCAAGTGCATGAATTCCATATAACCATTCTTGTTGAGCCATATACTTTATTTCCCCTTTTTGGATGAACTGGTTGGTTTACTTCGAGATGCTTTCGACTTAGAAGGTGTGCGACTTTTTCTTGTAGCCGGCTTTTTAGTCGACTTTCCAGCTGGTGCAGGTTTGTCGGATATGTTTTTTGCTGCAGGTCCTCTAGATTTTTGTCCAGACGGTTTCCTACCTGCTGTTTTCCTGATATTTTTGCCCTCAACACCATCCAATAAGAAATCAATTTTACGTTCGTCTAAGTTGACTGAAGCAATTTTAACCTCAACAGGATCGCCCAATCTGTAGACCGTACCAAAACTTTCGCCAATTAAATGCTGCTTAACTTCGTCATAACGAAAATAATCCTTTTCTAAAGAAGTAATATGTACCAAACCGTCAATGTGGAATTCGGTCAGGCGTACAAAAAAACCAAAATTTGTTACAGAAGCAATTACGCCTTCAAACACATCACCAACATGGTCCAGCATAAATTCACATTTGAGCCAATCAGATACGTCTCTAGTGGCATCGTCTGCTCTGCGCTCGGTCATCGAACATTGTTCACCTAATACTTCCACTTCATCTGCGGTGTAGGCTTTTCCACCTGTTTTACTTTTACGCTGATGTTGTTTATCGGTTATGCCTTTTAGTGCACGGTGCACCACCAAGTCAGGATAGCGACGGATAGGTGAAGTAAAGTGCGCGTAAGCGTCTAATGCCAAACCGAAATGACCGATATTTTCATGATCGTATACGGCTTGTTTCATCGAGCGTAATAACATGGTTTGGATCAGTTCTTGATCAGGCCTGCCTTGAATTTTTTCAATCACATCAGTGAAATCTTGAGGCGATACATCACTGCCAATTTTGTGAGTGATACCTACTTCGCCCAGATATGACAAAAATGCGCCTAAACGATCAGAATCGGGCTCATCGTGAATACGATACAAGGCTTCAGCTTTGTTTTTAGTTAAAGCTTGCGCAGCAGACACGTTAGCTAAAATCATACATTCTTCAATTAGCTTGTGTGCATCGTTTCGTGTTACCGGCATAATATTGTCAATTTTACGCTGAGCATTAAATACAAATTTGCTCTCTTGAGTTTCAAATTCAATTGCACCACGTTGCTTCCGTGTGCGCTTTAAAACACGGTACATATCATGTAAATTTTTCAGATGTGGCACTTGCTCCGCATAACGTTTATGTAGTTCAGGATTACCTTGCCCCCCTTGTTCTTTTAAGAGGTCCCATACTTTGGTGTAAGTTAACCTTGCTTTAGAATTCATCACCGCTTCGTAAAATTGATGCTCCACCAGCTTTCCCGTTTTGCTGATAGTCATCTCGCAAACCAGACATAAACGGTCAACTTGAGGATTAAGTGAACATAATCCATTCGATAAGACTTCAGGCAACATTGGAATGACTTGTTCAGGGAAATAGACCGAATTACCACGATTTTGTGCTTCACTATCAAGTGCGGTACCTGGACGCACATAATGACTTACGTCCGCTATGGCTACCCACAATTGCCAACCACCATCGTCTAATGGTTCACAAAAAACGGCATCATCAAAATCACGTGCATCTTCACCGTCTATGGTAACTAAGGGTAATTGTCTTAAATCAATGCGATCTTGTTTTGCCTCATCAGGGACTTGTTCATTAAGTCCCTTAACTTGTTTATCGACGCCTTTTGGCCAATGGTGTGGAATATCAAAAGTACGTAGTGCCATATCGATTTCCATGCCGGGAGCCATATGCTCACCTAACACTTCAATAATTTTACCGATAGCATTGACGCGTTTACGGGGGCGCTGAACAATTTCAACCACAACAATATGCCCTTGGCGGGCGCCATTTGTTTGTTCTGTGGGGATCATTATTTCGTGGTTGATACGACTGTCATCCGGAATGACTACCCCCACGTTATTCTCAAAGAAATAACGACCTACTATAGGCTCAGTACGAGGCTCAATAATTTTGGCAATTCTAGCTTCTCGTCTGCCACGGTTATCTGTACCACTTTCTTTAACCAGCACTACATCTCCATGCAACACCATGGACATTTGTGCATTATGAATAAATAAGTCTTTATCGCCGTCATCGCGCTTCAAAAAACCAAAACCATCTCGATGGCCTATTACTTGACCTTGAATAAGGTCTTCCGTTTTAAGCTTTGCATATTTTTTGTCACGATTAAACTCAACTTGTCCTTCGCGCTCCATAGCTCGAAGCCGACGCTGAATGCCAATACGACTGTCTTCGTCTTTTGCATCAAGCATCTGACAAAATTCCAGAAAAGATAAAGGTTTTTTAGCTGCGACTAAAAGTTCAAGGAGATATTCACGGCTAGCAACAGGCTTTTCGTATTTTTCTTTTTCGCGTTGGTAAAAAGGGTCGTCGCTCATA
>NZ_CAJXPA010000118.1 GCF_913058035.1 uncultured Paraglaciecola sp.
CTATAAAATAATCTATTGTTTTATTACTTATGTACTGCGTTCTCTTAAAGGTAAAGAACGCTTAACAACATGGGCCTCAGCACACCGGTTATACAATAAAAGCAATCCTTAGTTCTGTCATTAGAAATCAAGTATGTTGTTTATTATCTTTATACTTAATTGCATATGGTGATTACTTTCGATATGTGATTTTACCTCCCACTACTGTCATTATGTTTTTTGATGTTAAAATGTCAGCCTCTGGAATAGTAAGCCAATCACTGTCAAGTATTGTGAAGTCGGCATATTTACCCACTTCTATAGACCCACGAATATCCTCTTGGAATGCTCCATAAGCGGGCCATATTGTAAACATTTTTAGAGCTGTTTCACGCGATACAACAAGCTCTGGATGCCATCCCTCGCCTGATGTTCCATCAAGTCTTTTTCGCGTCACCGCCGCATAAAATTCAATCCGTGGGTCGCCCAGTTCTACTGGCGCATCAGAACCTCCCAATATCATCAATCCACGATCAATCAATTGCTGCCATGGGTAGGCATAATTCAGACGCTTACTGCCAAGTCTATCGGGTGCAAAGTTAAGGTCTCCAATTCCGTGACTTGGTTGCATGGACACAAGAATACCCAAGCTAACTAAGCGCTTTTGGTCTTGGGGGGTAATCACTTGCGCGTGTTCGAGTCTCCACCTTGGTTCAGCCACCGCCCATTCGGATTTTGGTACAGCTTTGAACGCTTCTTCGTACCAATCCAAAAGTGTACGAACGGCTCTGTCTCCAATTACATGGGTTTCGACTTGAATACCTTTACGCAGCGCTGCACGTAGAATGGGGTCAAGTGCTTGTTTGGTGGTGCGGTTCATAAACCCCTTATGGTCGGCATCCGCATAATTTTCAAGCAATGCAGCCCCCCGCGAACCAAGTGTGCCATCGATGTACACTTTGAGACCGCGTAAATCGAACATGTTATCAGCTGTTGTTTCGCGGCCGCGCTTAAGCATTGTTGACGCTTCCATAACATTTGCTGCTGCATAAATACGAGTAGACATATTTCCTTCTGCGTGAATTTCCTTGACGATTTCAACATTAACATAAGGCATTCCAGCATCTTGTGTATTGGTCCAACCTACCTTTGCATTTTCATACATACCCTGCACAAGGCTATCTTTTATATATTCGCGTGTTTTTGGTGGGATGATATCTCGGAAAATATTCATCGCGGTAGCCAGTATGTAGCCGTTTGGTGTGCCGTTTATATCACGCTCAAATTTTCCACCCACTGGATCAGGAGAGTTTTTGGTTATGCCAGCAAGTTCTAGTGCCTTTGAGTTAACAAGGGCTGAAACGCCGTCTGCACGGGGCATGTAGAGTGGTTTGTCTGTGGTAAATGGATCAACGTCATGTCTTGTGAGAAACCTTTTTTCGTCAGTCCATTCTCGCTCAATCCATCCACGGCCTTGCACCCACTTATCTGTGGGCACGTTTATTGCGAATGCTTCAATGGTATCAACGGTTTCTTTGAGTGTCGAAATACCAAACAGGCTTAATGTTTTAGGACGTTGCCCAACGCCTTCAACATGTTGGTGGCTATCTGTAAAACCTGCATAAATAAATTTTCCGGCCATATCCATTATTTGTGCATCACCACACATATATTTGTTAACTTCGGTATTTGAACCAACAAATATAATTTTATCCCCAAGCACTGCTGTGGCTTCTGCAGTCCACTGTGCGTCATTTGCTGTATAGATTTTTGTGTTGTGAAGCACCATATCTGCAACAAGGCATTCTGACGCTATTTCTGCAGTAGGCGCGTCATTTTTGTTGCATGACATCAACATTAAACTTAGGCCTAGGGTGTTTATTATTTTAAACTTATTTTTTAGATTCAAATTTTTCTCCTAGAAACTACTTTAGAGCACAATAGTTGTATAGTGATGCTAGGTTCAGAATGAACAACCTAAACTATACTGCTTAATTTCAGTTTATCGGATAATTATTTATGGTTAGATTGTCTCGGTCACGCTACCTGCTGTCACAGCACGATATAAATAAAGCTCTTAACCGTCAAATATATAAGTTACAAAAGCACTATTTATTTTTAGGAACCGCAAATTATGTATGCAAAGTTCGATCAAACAAAAGCACCTTTAATCATTATTGAATTTACTGGTGAAAAAGCCAATGCGCAGAACTTTGCACATTATCTGAGGAGCTTAGAAGAAAACTATGCGCGTAAAGAACAAATTGCCTTGGTATTTGATGCGCGTAAAGCACTGGACTTAAACCCACTTTATCAAATGAAACAAGCATATTGGTTAAGGCAAAATAAAGCGTTAATTGAACGCTACTGCCAAGGTGTAGCCTACGTAGTTCCTAATAGTTTTTTAAGAACGATGCTTGGTTTAGTGTTTAAGATTCAGCCCAACCCTGTGCCTTTTAAAGTTTTCGAAAATTTAGATGCTGGTTTAGTTTGGGCCGAATCGCAACTCGAGGTCCAGTAAAAGATGACTCTTTGTATCAATGTTATGAATAGTGTTATGAATAGTTAAAAAAGCGGATGTCGATGGAAACAGTGTTATCGATTTCCCCGTTGAAAAACCGATGTTTTTTAATGGTTTTGGCACCGTTTTTACTTTCTCTACATAATAATGCCGTATCAAGATGCGATTCATAACACAAAAATAAGTCGAGGCTGATGTGTCATTTTTTCAATAGTTAAAAATACAACATAAGCAAATAAGGTTCACCAATGGGATCAAAATCGACAGATTTAATCGCATGGTAATGTTAAAAAAACTAACTGTCGGTGCTATTTATTTTTCGTAACTTTAGAGTTGGCCTAATCCAAGACGCATACTAGTCTGTCCGCATTAAAGGCCATTCCACTGGGGCTGACACTTGGTTCATGAATTAGAGATGAATCTTTTGGGTTAATATTGCCACTTTTTATGACAACGTGAGTGAGGTAATCAAGCGTTGAAAAGGGCTATTGGGGTAATATGTTTAGGGCTTTGTAAAACATGTTGTAGAAGCAACACTCATGGCCAACACCTAGACTTCGTTTACGTACGTAAAAGTTACGACGATGATGAGAAGTTAAGTTAAATTAAGTGTGAATAAGGTTACTCAAGCGATTGGGGTAGACAAGTATGACATTGTACTCACCCGAAATGCGACTGAAGTTATACACAAATTGATCAGGCAATATAATGATCTGGGCGCAAGCAACGCAACATAATTTCATTATGTAGATGCGTATTTGAAAACATAAAAAATGAAAAATGAAAAATAAACAAACAAACATAGAAACATAGAAACAACTCCTAGCTAATATGATGATTCGAAGGAAGCCGTAAGATGAAAAACTTAAGTGGTAAAGTTGTAGCTTTAACAGGTGCCGCTTCAGGCATCGGTCGTTGTTTAGCGATTCAATTATCAGGCTTAGGCTGCCATCTTGCACTTGCAGATGTTGATGAGAAAGGCCTACAAGAAACAATTACGATGCTAGCAAGCACTACAAAAGTGAGTTCGCATATTGTTGACGTTGCTGATAAAGATCGGGTTTATGTCTGGGCCGACGAAGTGGTGGCTGAGCATGGACACGTTGACGTTGTTATTAATAATGCAGGTGTTGTATCTTCTGCCCGCTTAGATGAAATCTCATACGAGGATTTTGATTGGGTATTTAATATAGTATTTTACGGTGTGTTGTACAGTACTAAGGCTTTTCTTCCTTATTTAAAACAACGCCAAGAAGCAAATATTGTGAACATTTCAAGCGTAAATGGTTTTTTCCCTTTTCCAAAAAATGGACCCTATAACGCCGCTAAACATGCCGTTAAAGCATTAAATCAGACTTTGATACAAGAACTACGTCACACCAGTGTGAGGGTTACTTCAGTTCACCCCGGAGGTATTAAAACTAATATCGTTCGCAATGCTCGTTTTGCACAGGGCGAAGATGATAAACGTGTTTTGGTTAAAGAGTTCGATAAGATAGCGGGCACTAGCCCTGAAAAAGCAGCTCGGATTATTATTGGTGGTCTACAGAAAAATCGCAAACGGCAATTAGTCGGTAAAGATGCTGTTGTTTTTGATTTGTTGGTTAGATTGTTTCCACAGGGTTTTTCTGATTTAGTTGGTAAGATCTTTGAATTAAAAGAAAAAGAAAAAGAAAAATAAAACTGTTTTTCACAAACAAAAATGCAGCTTTGAGCATCGGCTTGTCTAAGACAAAGGGCTAAAGACGATGAGTCTAAGTGCAAAATACATCAACGTAATTTTACGTGCGATGGTCTGTTTTTCTTTAGGACTGTGTAAAACATTATTGGCTGAGGGGATGACTTGCTAATATTCATAAATATCTTAAGTGGCCTGAAGAATGTTTATAAGTGTTACGATCGTCGCTGACAATGCAACCGAATTCCAAAAAACGGGTTCGATGACGATGATGAGTTAAGGGGATATAATGGCTAAGAAATTTTATGCAGTACTTAAAGGTCATAAGGTCGGTACATTTACGACATGGGCCGCCTGTCAGGCATCGACAAAAGGCTATTCTGGCGCTGCATTCAAATCGTTCACTACTGAAGAAGAGGCTGATGCATACCTTGGGAACACCGCAAGAGTAACTGAAACGTTAGCCACGAAGTCTACACAAGCGCCACCCGCTTCGAATACCCATGACGGATTAACGGTGGTACTGGCTTATAAAATCCCCGTGCAAATATATACTGACGGCGCTTGTGACCCTAACCCAGGCGCGACTGGTTCTGGCCTTGTGGTATATGAACATGGAAAGTTAACCACCTTAAAGTACGGCTACCACTCACCTAGTGGTACAAATAATACTGCTGAATTAATCGCATTAAGGGAGGCTATAAAGTTAGCCCATTATTACATCGAAAAGGGTCAGCCAGTGGAAATCTTAAGTGACTCGGATTATTCCCTCAAGGCCGTCTTTGTTTGGTCCGAGGGTTGGAAGAAAAAGAATTGGACCAAAAGTGGTAGCGCTCCAATCCAAAACCTTGAGTTGATCAAAGAGTGTTATGCCTTAAGTCGTTCCTTAATCGGAAAAGTACAAATGACACATGTCAGGGCTCATTTAGGTACAGAGGGCAACGAACTAGCCGATCGCTTATCTGTTCAAGCCCAATTGCAACAGGTTACAAGTTGGGTGGATTACACTGATGAAACCAATCCTGAGAAAATACTCACACTGCGCCGTGGTTAGAGGGATTAACAATACCGCCATGTTAGTTAAATCTTACTCATCGACCTCCATAATTTTTGTTGAGTTTAACTTTGTTACTCTGCCATTAGAGCTTTGACTCCCTTTTAAAATTATTAAGTTAAATGAACGAAAACAAGCATGATATTATTGCGTTTGATCACGACTCCATTAACGAGAGATATACGTAGTAATGCTCATCTTTTTTGTTTGTATCACCATTTTGATCCTCGGTTATAAATTTTATAGCCCATTTGTTGAAAAACAAGCTGGGATTGACTCAACTATTGCTACCCCGCAAAGTCGTTTTGGTGAAGGCGTAGATTATGTGCCCATTCATCCTGTTCGTGCTTTTTTAATTCAATTTTTAAATATTGCCGGTGTAGGGCCTATTTTTGGTCCTATACTTGGAGCGATATACGGACCAGTAGCATTAGTTTGGATTGTTATCGGCAATGTATTAGGCGGCGCGGTTCATGATTATTTCTCAGGTGTCATGAGCATAAAAGAAGACGGTAGAAGCCTACCTGAAATAGCTGGTCATTATTACAACATCGTATTTAAAGGTGTGATGTTACTTTTTACCGCAATGCTGCTGTTTTTTGTTGGTGTGGTGTTTATCATGAGTCCAGCAGGTTTATTAAGTAACCTAGACGTATTCCAAGATACATTCTTGGCAAATAATACGTTTTGGGTGCTGTTGATCTTGGGTTACTATTTTTTAGCCACCTTGTTACCTATCGATAAAATTATCACTAAGTTCTACCCTATTTTTGGCTTACTGATGATAGTGATGACATCAATGATCGCTATTGCGCTATTAATTGATGCGCCGCAACTACCGATTGCAGTTGACCTCTTCGCTTACTTCACCACAGATCATGCTCACGATTTTTTAGCCCCAAATCCAGATGGATTACCTATTTGGCCGTTATTGTTTATTACTATTACCTGTGGTGCTATTAGTGGTTTCCATTCCACGCAGGCACCAATTATTGCCCGCTGCCTGACCAATGAAAAATACGTTCGTCCCGTTTATTACGGAGCGATGGTGTGTGAAGGTGCTGTTGCTTGTGTTTGGGCATTAGCTGGTATTGCTGCTTTCCCTGAGGGATACGCAGGTCTTAAAGATATGCTAAATATTGGTGGCCCAGGTTTGGTCGTCAATCACATAGCCGGCAGCTACTTGGGGGTGTTTGGCGGAATTGTGGCGATTATTGCTGTCGCTGTATTTCCGATTACATCCGGAGATACTGCGTTTCGCTCACTGCGTTTGACTATCGTCGATGCATTCAACATTCCGCAAAGTATTCGAAATCGTTTGTTACTTGCCGTGCCCATTTTGACCATCGCGTATTTCATGACCAAGCTTGATTTTACTGTGATTTGGCGTTACTTCGCGTTTTCTAACATGCTGTTATCAACAAGTGTATTGTGGCTTGCCACCAAATATTTATTTGACCGTGGTACGTTTCATTGGATTGCCAGTATTCCTGCTGTGTTAACCACAGGTGTCAGCGTTTCTTACATTATGACAGCGGCAATTGGCTTTAATTTGACTGCTGATTTAGGGCGCCCCATTGGGGTCGTTGTGGTGGTTATTGGTTTAGTATTGTTGGTGTTTATAGATAAAAAACATAAATCTGAAGCGGCTTAGTTTTTAATTTAAACATGTTTGCAATCACCGCCACTGGGGCGGTTGTAGACTTTTTTTAAATTAAACTCATTTTTATTAACTTTGATTTTATTAACTTTGATTTTATAAACATTCGTTTTGTAACATCGCTTAAATAAAACCTTTGGGCCGAGTCATTTGCTTATCAAAAATCCATGGAGAAAGTGAAATATCCTCAGTATCATTTCTAATATGAGTCTTCCAATATTTTACGGTGGCACTTTTCTGGGCCCTTGAGTCCCTGATTTCATTAATGCTTAGATAAGAGATAACGTTTATTGTTAAATTAGTGTTTAATGGCGATGAGTTTTAGAGCGACTACTCAAATTAAGGAACGCATTATTTCATCACTTTCCACCAAAAGAACGTATTCTAAACTCAGCTATTTGATAAAATTGAATCAGTTTCTGATGGGACTTTTTTTTCTTGGCGTTTTATTTTTTGCGGCCAAATATTTGTTACTTCAGCTCAAAATAAATATTCCCCCTGCATTGCTTGGCATAGCGGTTTTGTTTTGTGGCATGTTATTGATGAAAGGCATACCCAAGGTGATTTTTAACGCTGCCAATCCTTTGCTCGCGCACATGTCTCTATTTTTTATTCCTGCCATTATCGCCATTGTAAACTTTATAGACTTGATCGCGGCTTTTCCTTTGGCCTTATTCTTTTCCATAGTGGTATCAACATTAATTAGTTTGGCTATTACTGGCTGGATCAGTCAGCGATTAATGAATAAGTTGAATGTTACACATGCAAACGGTGATAAACCGTCAAGCAAAGGAAATTGATATAGTGACCCTACTAAACGATATAAATTGGCTGGCGAGTCTTTTGTGGTTGATTATTACTGTCATAGTATATTTTGGCGCATTGCGTCTTTATAAAATAACAATACCTTTATGGTTTATACATCCCGCTTTTCATCCGCTTATCGTCAGTACATTGATCATTATATTGTTGCAATCATTGACGGATACAAGCGTTTCTGAATATCAAGACCATACCAATTTGTTGACGGCTTTACTGGGCCCCGCCACTATTGCTTTGGCAGTACCGTTATATAGGCAATTCAGTATTTTGATGAAAATGAACTGGCGAGTATTGGTACCTATTACGGTTGCTGGCGTTTTATCACCAGCGTTGTCATGGACATGTCTATATTTACTTGATGCACCGCTTAACTTGCAAATGACTATTTTAGTTAAATCTATCACCACACCACTGGCGATGGATGCGGCGGGTGCAATAGGTGGTATATCCTCATTAGCGGCTGTCTTTGTTATTATTACGGGTATTGTGGGTGCTATTTTTGGTCCGGCTTTATTTCTATTAATTGGAGTACATAATCAAGCCGCTCAAGGTACCGCTTTAGGTGCAGTATCACATGCAATAGGCACTGCGCGAGCCATTCCAATCGGCGAGCAGTGCGCAGCATTCGCCACTTTGGCCCTTTGTGTCAATGGTATAGCCACATCTTTGATATTACCCATGCTATTTGGGTAATCACCTTATAAATTGTAAATTGTTAACATTAATAGTCAGTTATGAACTAATTATTTTTAAATTTTAGAGTTAATTCATTTATCAACCACACATAATAATAGTCCACAAATAGTTCGTTTTTGCTCATTGATTCGAGTAGGTGTAACGTTTACTTCATATACTTAGCTTCATGCATTTAGTTTCGTTTATTTAGATAACAATGTTACCGAGTTATCGAAGATTTGATGAATGTCAGGCACAGCGAACGCAATCAAGTTTTTATTTTTACAAATACTAGGATTAAACCGATTAGTTCTACTGTTACTGGTATCTCTAATCATGGCGGAAGTCAGCTTGACGGTTCTCGAAGCTCATTTGTTCAACTAGCTAAAATAGCCGAGGCTTTGGGTATTGGGCGTAGACGTTTATGTCCGCTTGCTTCAGCAGAACAACATGGTGTTGAACGATCATTAGGACTTATGCGCGTCGAGATTGAACGAGACATGAAGCTAATAGGAAAAACGTCTATAAAGAATCTCACGGTTAATAACCTCACATTTAATAACCTGACATTTAATAACATCATATTTAGGTCAATATGGACTTGATAAGAGTTGCAGATTCGTTCAACGGTAAGCATTCTTTTTTAGTGTAAATAGCAGGTATTCATCGTCATCTTTGACAAAATTTGCAATGGGTATGGATAACAAAATCAACTTATTAGCTCAGCTTGGGCATGCACAGCTTTGACTAATTCTGGTGGTATGAACATAGAAGACGCTAGGCGGCTTAAGTAGTCTTGCGAGGCTGATTGTTGTTCATCAATGGCTAATAGTGAGGCTGCATATACTTCTATTGCGGTTTGTGAATTGGGCACTGCTTTCACTAGTTCTTCTAATGACATGGGTCGCCGTAGTTCGTCAAACAAGCTCGCTTTATCTTCGGTGGTTAAGTCAAAATCATCAACTTGTTGATATATTTGTTGACGCTCATTTTCATCAATATGCCCGTCTGCGTTTGCTGCCGTGATCATCGCTCGGAGTATCAGCATTTGGCCTGAGTCTTGATTTTCATCTAGTATTACCTGTTCGAATTGTTGTTGTGTCAAAGTTGTGGGTGAATAAGTGAGTGTTTGTCTGGGTGATGAGGGAATATAGCGAGACTGAAGTACTGGCACTGGGGTGATTGTGGATGAAGACCGCGATTGCAGCGTTGTTTCCTGAGATTGGTTTGGATTGTTTTGTTGTTGAGCGTTTCTTTGTGCAAAGACGCCTAGCTGATAAGCTCTTTGCAAATTGGCTCTTTGTAGAGACGTTATTCGGCCGTAGCCTTGTTGGGAATAGACTTGATATGCCTTCCAAGCGATCCCTCCAACAGCAGCTAAAGCACCAGTGTGTAGAGGGTTCCTACTTGGTTTTGGCCACACTTTACCGTTAACGGTGTCCATAACATTACCCGTAACGGTTTGACTTAATGAACGGCCCGATGAACCTCTGGCCGTTCGTGATATAAGGCCAGCTCGATTTAATCGACTAATAATATTATTCAGATTTTGCATTTACTGACTCTACAAATGGGGTATGTAGAGTTATACACGCAATAAAGATATAAAAATATTTTTAAAGACATCACTTAGACAATCTCAGAAATAATGATGACAGTCATCTACAACACACCTTCATAAAAATACATGGGTGTTATTTTGAGTGACTCTGGCTTTATTACTGATAAATGGATTGTTAAAAATATCTGCAGCACTGACATCTTTATACAGTTTATGTAAAGCTAATCACCTGTTTAGCCAGTTTATTAGTGCTTTTGCCGAGGGATTTAATATTTCCAATAGGCTGTGTTTGAGCCAAGTTAGTTTGTGTGGCTTTTTGTAACACAGCTGTAATGACAGACACATCGCCATCGGAAACGCTGAAGGTCTCAATACATGCTGCTGATAAATGCTTAGCTTGCTAAGTAACACTGAAAATTTTTCTATTGTCATCTCATGAGCCTTTTGTTGGTTATTTTTGTCTTTTTCTTGCCGTGTCTAAACAATAACCTAACGTGAGTTGTCTCCCCTTAGTTCAGAGTATTAAGTGTAGTTTTCAAATTTATTGTTTGTAATGGTGACATCACGAAATCTTTCATTGATTTTTGCATTGACGTCGCTAGTAGTTTAAGAAATATCCGCTAATTTTGTTCTGACAGCTTCTCGCAGATCTTTTTCTACATTAAATATTTCAAGCAATTCTGGTGCAGACGCAAAAACTTCGACTAAACTAGAATTCTTGGTATTGATAGTCACGTTTTTATTTTGGATATTTGTATCATGGCATAGCGACTATTAAATCGTTTTTGCAAAGTGTTACGTTGAAATTCCAGGGCGGCTAACAAACTCGCCTTGTCTGTTTTAATTTCTTCCTGCCTATCTGCCTTCCATCCTTCCCAGAGTCCATCAATAAAGATGCACCTAAGCAGCAATGTATAGTCTTGTATTCTTTCAGTCAGCCTCATTTTGAATGACATAGGGAACCATGTAAATGATGGATCTTATCTGCTCGTTGGATCTTATTCATCCTTCTTGTGGGGTCCAAATCTGCTGCAGATGGAGTTGGGTTTGTGATAATGTATTATAAAATCATTCGTTTAGATGTCGATAAACTAATATGCAGGTTCCTTGATAAATAATTTGCATTAACGTGAAAATAAACATGAACATGGTACTTATTGTTAACTTAATGCACTACAAAATATCCAGCAATAGGACGCATAAACTTCAATAATATAGGAAGTTTATTTACTAAATACTTTACCGCCGATTATTTTAAATGCCGGTGTGCCTCTTATTAGGGTGTCTCTAGCGAAGGTGGTATCACAATTTGGGCAAGTGCAAGGCAACAAAGTGAAGTCTTTGGTGATCCGTTCTTTAAAGCATTTAATCAGCGAGCCTTTTCCACCTTTACGGTATTTAAATAATTGGGTTTTGCATTGTTTGCAGTAAATATCTACGGAGGACTCTGGGGCTTTTTTATTAGGCTTGGCCATTTTTTCTGCTAAGTAGATAATTTAGAATAAGTGAACATAACACAGGGTTGAGTTATTGTTGGTCGTTTAATCAAATGGCTTTGAAAATAGAGTGTTCTGAACCACTTTTCATTTGTGAACTAACAATTTTGTGATCAGTAACGTCGACTTTTTAACTTTTTGCTGGTGGTGGTAATACACACCTATTGTTTGTTCTAATTACTGTTGGTTAAAGATGTTTTTTATATCGATTCAGCTTAATTGTCAATTTTATGACTACGGGGGGATGACTCTTCCGCTGTAGGTTTAATCCGTAAAAAACTTGCAAAGCGTGGGATACCTCTTGCTGTAAGACCGTAATATTTAAAGGTGATGACTCTGTCTATCTGAGGTGGTTCGAGGCGCTGCGAGTTAGAGAAGCCGGTTCCTATTTTAAATTGTAGGCCGTTATCCAGCTCGACCAACAATGATCCCAACATTTTTTTGTATTTGCCTTTTCCAGGTATATGCCCGATGACTCTGGCCTCAGCATCCTGATGCTTTTTTAACTTAAGCAAACTTACGCTTCTACCATCTTGATAATAAGCATCATCATGATTCAACATCAGGCCCTCTGCACCTTGCTCGACTAACTCATCCAACTTGCGCATCAGCTCATCTTTATTTGCCAACTTAAATTGAGGGATAATCTGCAAATAAGGGTTAGCAACTGTGTTTACCAAACGTTGTAATTCAGATAACCGCTGGCTAAAAGTACCTTTATGTTCAGGTAAATCAAACAACATAAATTTGATGTTTTGCCAGTCTTTAGTGGGTGTCTTGCGTAATATGATGGATGCCGTTTTAGAAAAACTGTTTCGGGCCAACCATAATTCGCCATCCATAGTCTGCTGTGGGAAATTTTTCACAAACCAAGTCGGTGCATTGATAATATTACCATTACGGGTAATAAGTTTAGAGCCATCCCAACGGCCGCGAATGCCATCCAGTTTTTCGCTGATCCAGTAGTCCTGTATCACTATGTCACTGTGGTACAAACGGGCTAATTGTTGAGGGGCAGACATTTTGGTCGTTATAGCGAGGTTTAACTCGCTGGCATCACAAAATGTAAAAGCCCTAGTCAGTAACACGATAATTAACAAACTGGAGGGAGATATAAGTGGGATCATATTCGGAGCATTCCATGCCGTTGAGTACCTCTAAGCATAGTGCAAAAATGTTCGGCCGTTGAAATTTTTGACGTCAATCAAGGAATCTTTATTCATCGGTTTTCTGATAATTGTTAACAGTTTACTCATATACCATTTAATACTTTTTAGTGATACATCTAAGTAATTAGATTGGCTTATACTTTGTAGGCTGACATTCACTTTAGTTTTCAGTAAAGAAAGTAAAATAAAATTAAACCCATATTTTTTCAACGTAGTCTGCTTGGATTTTGAATTGAAAGTGAAATTTATTCAGCAAATGTAACAACCTGCAAAGATTTTTTAGCCTCAGAGGGTCTCGTACGGTAACACTGGTCGAACCGCAATCAAGCTCCTGATTATTTCTAAAATGCTAGGTGAATGTGGGAGACGTTGTTCTATGCTAAGTGACTTTTAAAAAATATTTTCAAAGTAAATTTAATTTATTAAAACATGCTAACGAGCTTATTCTATTTAGTCATATCAATGCCGATAACAAGTATGCTAGGTTAAGTGAAAGGGACTTTTTAATAGCTCACGTGCTACCAAGAATGCCTATTCATAAATCTCATAATGATTAAGTGAGATGCACCAGTATTGACGCTGAGAGTAAATTTATGCAACCAGACTCTATCGACGCAGTGGTAAACGGTATTGCAGATGTAAAAGTAATAGATGATTGTGAAAGTGTAAATTATAAACTAAATAAATTATTATCAATTGTCCGCAAGCATCTCGACATGGAAGTAGCATTTATATCTAAGTTTGTTAAAAACAACCGTGTTTTTGAAGTTGTTAATAGTAAAAGTGATATGTTGCCAATAAATGTAAATGATTCCGATCCAATAGAAGAAACTTATTGTGCAAAGATAGTTAATAATGTTATCCCAAACATTATTCATAATACTAAAGAGCATGCGTTAACCAGTAAACTTTCCATTACTGATAAATTATCAATAGGTTCTTATATTGGTGTGCCAATCAAATTATCATCAGGTAAAATTTATGGTACTTTTTGCTGTTACAAACTTTCACCAGATGACACGCTAAATAAACGTGATCTGTCATTTTTAAGTGCCATTGCTGATATTGCAACTGAGCTAATTGAAAAAAATGTCGAAACAGAATCGAATCATAATGAAATTACGGAAAAAATTGTTTCGGTTTTAGAACAGGACAAAATTGATATCCACTACCAACCCATCTTCAACCTTAAAAGTAATAAAATTACAGGCTTTGAGTCGCTTTCCAGATTTGATACAACACCTTACAGATCACCCAATATTTGGTTTGGAGAAGCATCTAAAGTTCACTTGGGTGAAGAACTTGAAATGATAGCCATTAAAAGAGCAATTGAAGGTATTGGAAAATTTAAAACAGATATTTATATTGCTATCAATACGTCTCCGGAATACGTGTTAAGTGGTGCTATAGCACGTGTCTTAGAGGGAGTGGATTTGACGCGTATTGTTTTAGAAGTAACCGAATATACACCTATCCTTAACTATTCAGACTTTCGAGAAGCACTGGAACCACTGCGAAAACGGGGCATGAGACTTGCCATTGACGATGCGGGCTCTGGGTACTCTAGTTTTCAACACGTTTTGGAGCTTGAGGCTGACATAATTAAACTAGACATCTCATTGACTCAAAATATTAACTCTAATAATAGAAAATATTTATTTGCAAAAGCACTGTGTGCATTCTCCAAAGCGATAAATTGTCGTATTATAGCGGAAGGTGTAGAGACAATTGGAGAGTTGAATTGTCTTCGAGAATTAGGGGTTGATAACGTGCAAGGATACTTACTTGGACGACCAATGCCGATTATAGAAGCGGTATCTTACGAAACAGTGTTGTAACTATTCAACTGCTTCGAACTCAAATATATGAGGCAACTAATTTTTGATGAGTTGAAACAGTGCTTTTTCAGCACTGACATATTCTAATGTGCTTGAGTCACCCTAATATAATATTAAGCTTGATTACTGGTTCAGGGAATACCTCTGTTTTGGGTAAAGCGTAATTTATCGTATTCACTGAAGTGCCCGAGTAACGTCTGTGACTGGTTCCTTTTTAAGCGCCCTCGCTTTGCATTCTCGCGTGTGTCTTTTTTTGTAGCTGGACAGGTTTACTCCTCAACCTCACCTAAAATACCCTGATAAAATAAATGGTAATGTTGGATTTTATCAGGCGTCAACATTCTTATTACATGCCCTGTTATTTCGACGGTAAGACTCAAAACAAGTCTTACATTGCTTTGGCT
>NZ_CAJXPA010000119.1 GCF_913058035.1 uncultured Paraglaciecola sp.
GTAACGTCGACACTGGTGGACGTGTTGATAAATTCAACAAACGTTTTGCTGGTCTTAAGAAAAGCTAAGTCTTTTTTTAGTCTGACAATACATAAAAAGGCGCTTATCTAGCGTCTTTTTTGTGCCTTTTTTTAGCAAAAATTAACGCTGCTACCATGTTTTGCTTACCCTTAGCAGGCTTCGGCTATTTATTGGTTGGGCAAATCATAAAGTATCAATTTTAATTATATTAGATATATGAAAATAGCAATCTGATCGGGTATGTGGATTAATACAGGCTGTGTTACATTTGTGGGAAGGATGTTGATCAAAATTCTGCCTGATGAAATTTTTTAAAAGGACATCAATTCAAAAGAGTAACAATTGACGTTTAAACTTACTGAAAACATTTTTTAATTCCAAAAGGACTGACTACACCATGTCTGATTTTCGCCAACAAGCGCTTGATTACCATTCCAAACCTACACCAGGGAAAATCAGCATTGCGCTTAGTAAGCCCGCCGAGAGTGTTACCGACTTAGCGCTAGCATACAGCCCCGGTGTGGCTGAGCCTGTTCGAGAAATTGCAGCCGATCCCGATGCTGCTTATAAATACACTGGCAAAGGAAATTTAGTTGCGGTTATTTCTAACGGTACGGCTATTTTAGGCTTAGGCAATTTAGGTCCTCTTGCGTCCAAACCTGTTATGGAAGGTAAGGCATTGTTGTTCAAACGTTTTGCCAACATTGATTCTATTGATATTGAAGTAAAACATACGACAACAGAAGAATTTATTAACACAGTCGCGTGTATTGCAGATACTTTTGGCGGGATTAACCTCGAAGATATTAAAGCCCCTGAATGTTTTGAAATAGAGCAAGAATTAATTAAACGCTGTGCTATACCTGTTTTTCATGATGATCAACACGGTACTGCTATAGTCACCGCTGCAGGCATGTTGAACGCGTTGGAAATTCAAGGTAAATGTATAGAAGAGGCCATAATAGTGTGTCTAGGTGCTGGTGCCGCAGCCACTGCTTGCATGCAGTTGTTGATTAAATGTGGTGCTAAACGCGAACGTATTTATATGCTGGATAGAAAGGGCGTGATCCATACTCGTCGTGAAGATCTCACCAGCCACAAAAAGTTATTTGCCAATAACACCGATAAGCGAACTTTAGAGGATGCCCTAGACTGCGCGGACGTATTTATTGGTGTATCTGGACCTAATCTTTTGCCACCAGAAGCGTTGAAATTAATGGCGCCTAATCCGATCGTTTTTGCTTGCTCTAACCCTGACCCTGAAATTAAACCTGAGTTGGCCCATCAAGTACGGGATGATTTAATTATGGCAACAGGTCGCTCTGATTATCCTAACCAAGTGAATAATGTATTGTGTTTCCCGTTTATTTTCCGCGGTGCGTTAGACGTGCGTGCGTCTAGGATTAACGATGAGATGAAAATAGCTGCGGTGGATGCAATACGTAATATTGCTAAAGAAAAAGTGTCCAAAGAGGTATTGGCTGCTAGCAATATAAAGAGTCTTAGTTTTGGTAAGGATTATATTATTCCTAAACCTATGGACCCTCGGTTGTTAAATCGTGTGGCAAAAGCAGTGGCACAAGCCGCTATAGACTCTGGTGTGGCAGCCATTAAAGAGTTACCTTTGGGTTATATGAAAGAATAAACACTGTGTTCAAATGAATAACAATATTGCTTGTTAGCAAATTTGATATTGTTGATAGCATGACACTATCAAGTGTTATTTGTTCTTAAATGTCACTTGATAGTTCTAGGAGTAAACGTGATGTCCAAAGTTAATGCAGTCCACCACATTAACTTTGTAGTGCGAGAATTGGCACCACAAGTTGAATATTTGCGAACCCTGTTACAATCTGAACCTATTATTGAGGACTTACCAAAAAGATATGTAAAAAGCGCTCGTTTCTTATTATCGGGGGTATGGATTGTTTTGGTGGAACCTACATCAACTGAAGGAGAAGTTGCGCGAATTTTGGCCGAGCGTGGGGAAGGACTATTCTTGTTGTCTTTGAGTGTGGACTCATTAGACGAGTCAATAGAAAAACTATCTCAGCAAGGCATTTACTTAGATAACAAAGGTAAACGGCAGGGATTAGACAATTGGACCGTGCAAGATCTTGATTGCCCCAAAGCTTTAGGGCCTGTTTTACAACTCTGTCAGCTCATTTCAAAATAAGATATCACTTTATTTTTATTTCAATATGAAATAATATTTTTCATATTGAAATAAAACCATCAAAAAATCTCTTGCGAGTTTAATTTTCGAATTCTCAAACTAGCATTTAACCCCAATAAAAATGGGCTATCAACTAAAAAATGATAAAAATGGCATAACTAATGCTATCTAAGAACTACCTTTTATTCAAATTGAAAGTTGGCTAGTTATTTTGCATCTACTTATGTTTACTTTTATACAACTCTTAGTTGTCAGTCCGACAAATCTGGAGAAAGTATCGTGAACAAAGTGAATGTAAAGCCACAAGCAATAAGAATTTTGATTTTTGGTCACAAAGAATTTAGCCAACTTATGACCAGTGTTTTACCCGAGTTTGCTGAGAAGGCGAAATTTAAATTATTCGATGCAATAGTCGGAAGTGTGTCGGAAATAGACGAGCACATAAGAAGTTTTTTACCGGATGTGATTGTCAGCGCCGGCTCTAACGCAGCCTATTTGAAGTCAGCTTTGGATTTGCCTGTTGTCTCCCTAGATTGCAGTGTTACAGATATTATTTCAGCAGTACAACGCGCAGCGCAAGTGTCTCGTAATATAGTGCTGATTAACTTTGCCGAAGCGTCACCCGTTGTACCTATTCTAGAAGCGGCGTTAAACGTGACCATCCAAGAGGAAATTTATACTACCCCAGAACAAGCACGCGAATTATTTCAGTTAACACGACAACAACCTAATATTGCGTATGTTGGGGCTAGTTTAGTATGTGGTTTGGCTACACAACACGGGCTCCCCTCTTTTTTATTATACAGTGCTGAATCTTGCCGCAAAACCATTGTTAGTGCTATTCAAGTAGTTAATCAACAGATTGTTTCTAATCAAGGCGCAGCGTTAACTAATTGGTTGCTAAAACAATCAAAAACACCAATTTTTATGACTGACAAAGAAGGTCAGTCTATTATTTTTAATCAAGCAGCTAGACAAGAATTAGGTGTGGATAACAACAATTGTTCTGACTTAGAAAGCCTCATTTATTCTGAAGAAATAATGCGTCCCACTGATGGCGAGTGCTGTATTCAAGGTGTTGATTGGTGGTTTCATCAAGATTGTGTGATCACACAAGGCAAACCTTTGTATATATATCAATTATATAGAAAAAAGCCTAAACCAGAAAAAGTTAAACCTACCTCTCGCCACCAATTAGTCTTTGAATCATCAGCTATAAAAAAAGTGATGCAACAGGTTAGAGCGTTTTCCTCCTCACCTAGTAATGTTTTAATTTATGGTGAATCTGGAACAGGTAAGGAGTTGATAGCACGAGCCGTTCACGAAACGAGTCCTTTTTCAGAAGGTAATTTTGTTGCGCTTAACTGTTCGTCTATTCCAACTGAATTATTTGAAGGAGAACTTTTTGGACATAGAGATGGCGCTTTTACAGGGGCTAAACGAGGCGGTAGAAAAGGGTTAATTGAAGAAGCGCAAGATGGGGTTTTATTTCTAGATGAGATTAGTGAGTTGGCTCTTGATCAACAATCAAAACTTCTTCGATTTTTGCAAGAACGACATTATCGGCCTATAGGCTCTAATGTGGAAAAACCTGCCTATTTAAAAGTGATTACGGCATCCAATAAAGAACTCAAACAGTTAGTCGTAGAAGGTAAGTTTCGCGCAGATTTATTTTTTAGAATTAATGTTTTTAATATTCATATCCCCCCATTACGAGAGCGCCCCGAGGACATCTCTAGCATAGCTATACAAAAAATTTCTCGTTTCATTACGAGTTATCAATCGCAGTTTTCGGTAACAGAAATACTCTCTGAAACACTCGAGATTTTAGTGAGTTATTCATGGCCAGGTAATGTACGAGAGTTAGAAAATGTCCTTGAACGGGTTGTTGCATCCATGCAGATGGCTGATGACCTCACAAAGATTAAGGAAATATTGCGCGACATTTCTCCAGAACTTTTTTTAAAAACAACATTTGATATTGAGCAAACTTTGGTCAGAACCAAAGAGTTGGAACTAGTGGTGGACGCAATGCATAAATTCAACGGTGATAAGCAACAAGTCGCTCACTACCTTGGGTTGAGTCAAACAACCTTATGGCGAAGATTAAAACACATAAATCTAAAATAAAATTATTGGAGAAAACATAATGATAACACTCCGTAAAAGCGTACTTGCAACCAGTATATTGGTTGCTCTGTCCGCCAGTAGTTTAATAGGAATAAATCAAGCGGTTGCTCAAGAGGCAACCGAGCAAGCAGATGATTTTGAAGTCATCAGTATTTCTCGTAAGCGTCCAGAAAGTTTACAAGAAGTACCTATTGCCGTCACTGCTATCTCTGAGAAGATGATTGAAAGCGCTGGCATCGAACGCCCAGGCGACTTCATTGGGCTTATTCCTAACGTAACCATGGTTGACGCAGCAAATGTGGGTGATACACAAGTGACCATTCGCGGCATCGTATCTACCCGTGATGCTGAAGGCACGTTTGCCTATGTGGTAGACGGTGTGTTGATGACTAATCCAAACAGTTTCAATGAAGAATTATTAGATGTATCACAAATCGAGGTGCTTAAAGGCCCACAAGGAGCGTTGTATGGTCGAAATGCTGTGTCGGGTGCGATAATAGTCACCACTAAAATGCCAGCAGATGAATTAGAGGGCAGGGTCACTTTAGGCGTAGGAAATAACAATAGTCAAAGAATAAATGGGGTGATCAGCGGACCACTGTCAGAAAACGTTCGTGGTCGCTTAACCGCCAGTTATAAAACCACAGATGGTTTTTATGAGAACGTGTTTACTGGTGAAGATGATTCAGTCGACTATCTTGACGACACAAATATCCGCGGTCGTCTTATTTGGGATGTTAGTGATGATTTAACCTTAGATTTTCGTGCCAGTATGGGCAAGGTCGAAGGTGGGGCGATAAACTATAACGCAGTATTTGCATTACCTTCATTTGTTGCCAATGGATTTGATCCGGCTTTCAACAAAGACGTGAATGAAGTAGACATTAACTTTGCATTCAACGTGCCTGGCATCAACAAACAAGACACCACTGAGCTATCTTTAAAAGCTGACTGGGATCTAGATGGTATGGATGTCACCGCCGTTTTAGCTTATAACGATCTAGAAGAAGACTTAATTTCTGATGGCACCAGTGCCACCTTTTATGGCTATGAACTGACTCCTCAATGTCAAACCGACCGCGCTAGCTTAAATAATGCACCTGGTGCATTAGGTGGTGCAGATAGAACTGACTTGTTTGGTAACTTTTTTGCACCCTTCGGTGTGTTTCCTCCTGGGGTCGAGTTCACTGGGGTTTATGGACCTTTTACACCCTTATCGTGCGATGGTTATCAGTATCAAGAGCGAAGCCAGTCCGATATTAGTGGTGAATTACGCTTTACCTCAGACGATAACGATGCAGACTTAAGATGGATTGGTGGCGTCTATTTTGCCGAGATCGAACGTGATGTCGTCGTTGCTTATGGTGCCGATACGGGGCAAGGTTTTTTGAGCCAAGCTTATGTGCCACCTACTGGCCCTAATCCAACTGATTTACTATTCTCTGACACCTTTGATACCTCAGTCATGTCTGCTTTTGGCCAGCTTGAATATGATCTGAGTGAGCAATGGGAATTAGCCGTGGCTCTACGTTATGACTACGAAGACAGAGAAGTAAACAATAATGTACCCAATGTAACTGCCTCTGGACTGAATGTGAACACTTACGTTAACGGTGTATTAGGCCCAATCAATCCAGCCTTTAACGCTAATCCAAATGGTATTCCTAACAGAAGTCGCTCATTTAGCCAATGGCAACCTAAAGTGACTTTAGGTTATGCAGCGAGTGAGAACATTAATTGGTATGCCAGTTATGGTGTAGGTTTCAGAAGTGGTGGCTTTAACTCCATTGGTACCGAAGCCACTTTAGACTTTTGGTTTAATGCCAATGGTAATGGCACCCCTGGTGATGCGGTTAATGCTCAACTGATAGTGAAAGATGAGTACGATAAAGAAGTCACCACTAATATTGAACTTGGTTTCAAATCGAAGATGATGAACAACAAAGTGAAACTGAATGCGGCTGTATTCTCAACTACTGTCGATGATAACCAGTTTTTTGAATTCTTCGCTGGCCCATTTGGTTTACTGCGTGCTGTGACCACTATTGAAGAATTAGCTATTCAAGGCTTTGAGTTAGATATTAATGCCCAAGTAACTGAAGATATTACGGTATTTGGGGGCATGGGTTTATTGGATAGTGAAATTAAAGAAAATCGCAACCGTCCACTTTCTGTCGGTAATAAGGCTCCTCAAGCCGCTGATGAAACTTTCACTTTTGGGGTAAGCTGGGATTACACTTTAACTGCTGATGTATTTATGACCACTCGATTGGACTGGCAGTATGTAGGCGAAACCTTTTTCCACTCATTACAAGGAACTGGGCCTGAAGAAACTGCACAGAGTTTACCCACTATTTGGGATTTCTTCGGTACTTTGGGTGGCGGTGTACCTCCTGGACCTCACCCTGTTAATTTTGAGAACGCAAGTCGTGATGCTTATAGTACGGTTAACCTAAGAGTCAGTTTTGACGCAGATGATTGGAACTTGGCAATATGGGCTAAAAACTTAACCGATGAAAAATATTTACAAGAAGTTATTCCTACTCCTGAGTTTGGTGGTTCTTTTATCCAACCTTCAGCACGTGATTCTTACGGTATCGACTTTACATATCGTTTCTAGTGTGAGGGAGCCGCAAGGCTCCTCTATTATCTATTGGAGTAGTTTACAGTGACTAATAAACCATTGTCAGGGACACGTATACTTGATTTAACGCATATGTTATCTGGACCTTATTGCGGCATGATATTAGCCGATTTAGGAGCAGAGACCATAAAAGTTGAACCACTTAAGGGAGAGGGAACCCGCAAACTCTTAGCCACAGATCCAGAAAATTCTATCAATGGTATGGGGGCATATTTTATTACCCTTAATCGTAATAAAAAAAGTGTGTGTATCGATCTGAAAACACCCAAAGGCCTCGAGTTATTTTATGACTTAGTTAAAAAATCTGATGTGGTGATCAATAATTTTGGTGCTGGTGTGCCAACCCGACTCAAAATTGACCATGCACATTTAAAGCAAGTGAATCCTCGTATTATTAGTTGTTCTATCACCGGTTTTGGTAATGATGGCCCAGGTTTTAAACGTCCGGCTTTTGATCAGGTTGCCCAAGCTATGGGTGGTGGTATGTCCATTACCGGTGCCAATGAAGATCAGCAAGTTCGAGCGGGCATTCCTATTGGTGATTTGGGTGGCGGTATGTTTGCTGTGATGGGCATTCAAGCAGCATTGCTAGAGCGTGAGAAAAGCGGAGAAGGGCAAGACGTCGACATTTCGATGTTGGATTGCCAAATTTCTTTGTTAAATTATATGGCCACCATGCATTTTATCTCGGGTAAAGATCCTTATCCAATTGGTAATTCTCATTTTGTACATGTGCCATATAATACTTTTACCACCAGTGATGGACAAATTGTGATCGCGGTTATCACTGATAACTTTTGGCAAAACTTAAAACAAGTGGTGCAGATAGAAAGCTTAGAGAAGCCTGAATACGACACCCAACCCGGACGTTTCAAAGATCAGCATTTTATTAATGCCGCCTTAAACGACAAACTATCAACAAAAAGTGCTGGTCACTGGCTAGGTTTACTGGAAGCCGCGCGGATCCCATGTGCCCCCGTCAACAAATTTTCTCAGGCCTTGAGTGATCCTCAAGTATTGCATCGTAATATGGTAGTGGAATTATCAGATCCCGAAGGACACAAAACCAAAGGGCCTGGTAATCCGATAAAATTTTCTAGGAGCAACGAGGAAAGTTTTAGTGCGGCGCCTGGTTTAGGTGAACATACCGAAAAAGTGCTACATGATTTATTGGGTATGAGCTCTGAGGATGTATCTATTCTAAGAGCTGCAGAGGTGGTCAGTTAATGCATCCGGATCACATTACAATTAATGATGTGGGCCCTCGTGATGGTTTACAAAATCAGCCTAAATTACTCAGTAAAGATCAGCGTCTGAGTTTAATCAGTGCGTTGGTAGATGCCAAAGTACCTGAGATAGAGGTGGGAGCTTTTGTTTCACCTAAGGCAGTGCCAGCTATGGCTGGGACGGATGAGTTATTTGCAGATCTAGCTGCTTCACTAAAAAATAACTCAAGCTTATTTTCTGCCTTGATACCAAATATGAAGGGTTTTGAATTAGCGATGTCGGCCAAAGTTCCGCTGATGTCATTAGTCGTTGCCACATCAAACACCATGAATCTGAAAAATATTCGTATGACTACTCACGACAGCGTTTCAGTCAGTAAAGATGTGTTGAAGGCGGCCAAAAAACAGGGCGCTAATGTGCAAGCTTATGTGGCTACTGCTTGGGCATGCCCTTTTGAAGGAAAAATAAGCGCGGATAGTGTGTTTAGTATCACCGAACAACTATTACAAGCCGGTGCTTCTAGCATTGTTATTGCAGATACTATTGGTGCGGCCAATCCTTTAGAGGTCAATCAACTGATGGAAGCAATGGCTAGTCGTTTTGACCTGAGTCAGTTGTCTTGTCACTTTCATGATACCAGAGCCATGGGATTAGCTAATGTTTATGCGGCGATAAGTGCGGGAGTAAGAAGGTTTGATGCGTCCATTGCCGGGCTAGGCGGCTGTCCATTCGCACCTGGTGCCAGTGGTAATGTGGCAACCGAAGATGTGGTGATGATGGTACAGCAGATGGGATTCTCAACGGGGATCGATATGGCACTGCTAGTCAAAGCGGCAGACTTGGCCATCGAATTGACTGGCTCTGCTTCAGGTGGAAACGCTAAGCCTTGGATTGAAAATTATTATCTTAATGAATCGGCATAATAAAAGTTACCGGATATTGGAGTAAAACATGAGTTATCGATTAGGTGTAGATGTGGGCGGAACGTTCACTGACTTGTTACTTATAAATGAAGAAAATGGTCAAACCCACACGGCTAAAGTGCCATCCACTCCCGAGGATTCTTCCATAGGGGTATTAAATGGCATCGATAGAATTTGTCAAGAGTCTGGTATAGACCCTAAGAAAATCAGGCGTGTGATGCACGGTACTACAGTGGCCACCAATGCAGTCTTAACAGGAAAAGGCGCAAAAGTCGGTCTAGTGACGACTAAAGGTTATAAGCAGGTTCTACAAGTTGCTCGCTCGTTTTGCCCGGGCGGGCTAGGCGGTTGGGTGAGTTTTGTAAAAAAACCTTTGTTGGCCCCACTGGAATTAACGGTTGAAGCTAATGAAAGAATGGGCGCGAATGGCGAGACAGTGGATACCTTAGATGAAGCCGCACTTCGCGCTTCGTTAACCACCTTAAAAAACACCGGTCAAGTCGAAGCACTGACTATTTGTTTTATTAATGCCTACTTAAATGGTGCTCACGAACAGAAAGCTAAAGAAGTCGCTGCAGAAATATTTACGGATATTCCTATTTCAATATCCAGTGATCTAGTCCCAGAGATGCAGGAGTACGAACGCACAGAAACCACCGTTGTGAATAGTTATGTGCGCCCAGAAGTAGCCAGATACGTAGAAAATTTAAATCGTTCTTTAATAGCCACTATGGGTGAAGACTTACATCTTTCTATTCTGCGATCAGATGGGGGGCTAGCATCCGCCAGAGCATCAGCTGAAAGCCCGGTTAATCTATTAATGTCTGGACCTGCAGGCGGCGTATCGGGTGCCATGCATTTTTGTAAAAAAGCTGGATTTAACGACATTTTGACCTTTGATATGGGAGGCACATCCACAGATGTCGCCTTGATCCAAAACGCCAAGGCAAGAGTCAGACGTGAAACCAGAGTCGGCGATGTGACAGTTCGCGCTCCATCGGTTGATGTTCGCACAGTGGGTGCTGGTGGTGGCTCATTAGCCTTTGTTCCTGAACTTACCAAAGCGTTACGTGTTGGACCTGAATCTGCCGGCGCTAAGCCCGGACCTGCAGCCTATATGAAAGGTGGTACTGAACCTACAGTGTGTGATGCGAATGTTGTATTAGGTTATTTGCCCTCTAATGTGCAACTCGGTGGCGCAATGGCGATAGATAAAGAGGCGGCAGTGGCGGCGGTCAAGAAAGTCGCTGATGCTATGGGTTTAACAATAGAAGAAGCTGCAGAAGGTATTATCAAAATTGTTAACGAAGCCATGTTTGGTGCGTTACGATTGGTATCTGTAGAGCAAGGATTTGATCCAAGAGATTTTGCTCTCGTTGGTTTTGGTGGCGCGGGTCCATTGCATGCCAATGCTCTGGGGATTTTGACTCAGGCTTGGCCTACTATTATTCCTCCGGGTCCTGGGGTGTTATGTGCTTATGGTGATGCGACTACTGTGGTGCGTGATGAAGCATCAAAAACCTTCGTTAAACTCCTTAAAAATGCCTCTGCAGTAGAGCTAGAAACAGTATTAGATGAGTTAAAACATAAAGCCAGTGCTACCTTGATCACTGATGGTATTGCGTTATCGGATCAAAAAGTAACGTATCAGGCAGACTTGCGATATACCGGCCAAGCGTTTCAATTATCCATTGAATTTACATTAGCTGAATTACACGCTCAGGGTGTAGAGGTACTTAAATCTCAGTTCGACAAAGAACATACACAGCTCTTTACGTTTGCCCTAGAAGAAGGCCATGAGATTGTTATGGTTCGCGCTATCGCCACCGCCAGCAGCGGTGAGTTACCCACTATCCCAAAAGACAATGCGGTTAACACGCTAGATGAATGTAAGTTGGCAGATAGTCAGATTTATTTCGAAGGACAATATCACCCTACACCTATTTACGATCGAAATAAGATGCAAACTGATTTGCAGATCCCGGGACCCGCCATTGTGAGTGAAATGGACTCCACCACCGTCATTTTACCTGGTTATCACGCCAAGGTTGATGCAGTCGGTAATCTTCTTATTAATCCAGCGAAGTAATTGGAGATGACAATGAATAACAAAATTTTACAAACGAATACGTCACCTTTGAAAAGAGTCGAGGTGGACACAGTTACAGTAGACATTATCGAAAACGCCCTGAGTAATGCGCGAGAAGAAATGGATGCGGTATTGTTTAGAACCGCCATGAGCCCAGGAATTCGAGAGCAAGGTGATTGTTTTCCGATGATTGCCAACAAAGACGGCAAAATGGTAGTGGGTCAGTTTGGCTCATTTATTCATGGGTTTTTAGAAGCATACACCGGGCAGTTAGAAGAAGGGGACGTCATATTAACGAACGACCCTTATATGACCAATGCTGCTGTATCCCATCTACCAGATTGGATTGTGCTCGTGCCTATTTTTAAAGAAGGCCGGCATATCGCTTGGTCTGCTATGTTTGGCCATATGTCAGATAATGGCGGTATGGTGCCGGGTTCTATCCCTATTAAAGCAGAAAGTATCTTTCAGGAAGGGATCCGTATTCCACCCACTAAGCTGTATAAAAAAGGGGTATTGCAAAGCGATCTTTTAGATTTGATTTTGCACAATGTACGCACCCCACAATGGAATAGATTTGATTTGAATGCCTTGGTTGCCGCTTGTAATACTGCGGCTAAACGATGTATCGAATTTTCAGAACGATTTGGCGATGATATATTTTATTCCACTATGGAAATCATGCTAGAGCGAAACCATGTGGCAATGGAAGCCATCATTAATATGTTGGTACCAGAAGAGCCACGTACGTTTGTGGACTATGTCTGTGATGATGGCGTTGGCATGGGTCCTTATAAAATACAGTGTAAAATGTGGCGAGAAGGCAATCGCGCAATATTTGATTTTGAAGGTACCGATCCTCAAGCTAACAGCTCGATTAACTTTTACCTGAATGAAGACATGTTTAAGATGTTTTTTGGTTCATTTACTATCAATCTTGTGGATCCACAAATTGTGTTCAACGATGGTTTTTATGATCTAGTCGATGTGCATATACCCGCCGGTAGTTTGCTCAAACCTAATTTCCCCGCTGCGCTGTCAGGGCGTACCCATGCATTAGGACGTATTTTTGATGTGATGGGAGGTCTGTTGGGACAAGGAGCCCCAGAAGCCATGAATGCGGCTGGATTTTCTGATTCACCTCACTTATTTTATTCAGGTTACGATGACAAAGGCGAGTGGTTTCAATTGTTTCAAATTGGTTTTGGAGGCATACCGGGTCGCCCAGTAGGTGATGGACCTGATGGGCATTCATTATGGCCAGGATTTACTAATGTACCTAATGAATTTATCGAAGCCTACTTCCCATTGCGAGTAGAACAATACGAGACCATTATCGACTCTGGTGGTGCGGGTAAACATCGCGGTGGTAATGGATTGTCGGTAGCATATCGTTTTCTTAACGATGGTAATATCGCTATTCATGATGAAAGATGGTTGACTTACCCTTGGGGTGTAAACGGCGGCACACCCGGACAAAGGTCCACTAAAATATTAAAACGTGCAGATGGAACACAACAAATCTTGCCAGCTAAATGTGATGGTGTTGAAGTAAAAACAGGTGATTTATTGTACTTCAATACATGGGGTGGGGGTGGCTGGGGAGACCCATTCTTGCGCGATTGCGTAAGTGTACTTGGCGACGTAAATCGTGGTTTAGTCTCTATTGAAGGCGCAAAACGTTATGGCGTGGTAATAGTGGATGGTGCGGTTGACCAAAAACAAACCACTGCATTACGTGCGTCGTTAAGTGAGAAGCGTGGTGATACACAGTTATTTGATTTTGGTGGCACGATTGAAGAAATCAAAGCTAGATGCCTCGAGGAAACGGGGTTGCCTGCACCACAAACGCCTAGTTTTGTTAAGTCTCGAGCTTTGAAGTGAAATAACTAGACTATGCCAAATACACCACAGGATCGTGATTTAGCCACTGGCACAATAAGTCTGGGCGTACGCCCAGCACTTATTGTGGTTGACTTGTCTAATGGGTTTAGCGATGCGGCTAGCCCACTTGGGGGGGATTTTGACAGTCAAATCTCAGAAATTAATAGGCTATTAGACACATTCAGAATTAAAAAGCTGCCTGTTTATTTTACTTCAGTGGTATATCACGATAAGACCACTGCCAGTGTATTTCGTCGACGTTTACCAGATTTAGATATCCTTCAAGCGTCAAGCCAGTGGGTAAAAATCAATAGTAAAATTAATAAAAGAACCGATGAACTGATCATTGAAAAACAATGGCCAAGCGCTTTTTTTAAGACGCAATTAGAAACACAGTTAGAAAAAAACGCAGTGGACTCAATCGTGGTTGTGGGTTTAACAACGAGTGGTTGTGTTCGCGCTACTGTGATTGATGGCTTGCAACATAACTACCCAGTTTTTGTGGTACCTGAAGCATGTGGTGATAGAAACTTAAGTGCCCATCACGCCAGTTTGCATGATATGCATGCCAAATATGCTATGGTAATCCCAGCAAAAGACTTGTGCACTCATATTTTATCTTTGTGACTGAGGTTTGATTGTCTTATCCAATCCATAACAATCTAACAAGAAATAGCCTCATATGAGGCTGATGAACTAAATGGGTTAAGTCGTCTAGTCGTGGGACTAATAAAGTAAATGTAACTAAATTTCACAAAACACGACGAAAATCTTACGATGAGAGCTGGTCAATAGCTGTATTTAATTGTTTGAGTGCTTAATTATATTTACCGTTATTTATCATTTTCATCCCTTCAAAATCTATATTCATCAATAGTTTGTAGGTGTCCTCAAAATTAAATACAACAAACAAAAAGTGACTCATCATGAAAAAAGTAATGGTTAGTACTATCCTAACCGCAGGCATCCTTTTAGCTGGTAATGTATATGCAATATTGTTCCGGAAAGTGAAAGAAAATTAGTCATAGTATGTAAAGCCATAAAAGTGATCGCCTAATCAAAGTCAATGTTGTATTAAAAGACCGCGGTATTAGTATCAAAAAAATTGCCGACAGCTTAGTGCCTAATGATGTTGAACTAGTGAATTGTGCTTTGGTCAACGACACAAAAAAACAGCCCAATACTTAGTTCAAAAACTACCATCGATGGTCTGGTATCTTTGGCTACATTAAAGTCTGCCAACATGGTATTAGCTAAACAGGCCGAGTCAAGCATGGGAGACATGCCGTTTTTGCTCATAACAGATGTCCAACAAGTATTATTTAATTAATACTCCGCTTTTTGAGCTTACATCACAGCCAATAACTATTTCCGTTTCATTTTGTTTAAAAGATTTTTTAACTTTAGCTCAATCAGTGACTTTGAAAGTATATGAATACAAACGAGTCATCTCACTCTCACGTGTGAGGCATATTTTTCGCAGGAATAAAGTCCTTTGTAATAACCTTTTATTTCATTAATAGACTGGTTTATGTTTATTACGACCATTTAAACAACACAATTAAACCACAATTAAATTATGGTTTAATTGTGTTGTTTAAATGGTGCCTACCTTGTAGGATTGGAAATATTTTTTTAATTAACATCAGACAACACTTGCTTGGAAAGCAATATTAGGCGTAAGAAAATTATTGAAGCAATTTTAATAAC
>NZ_CAJXPA010000120.1 GCF_913058035.1 uncultured Paraglaciecola sp.
TCATGTTGTAATGTGAAGTATGGAAGCTGAGGCGTGTGTGGTGCTCAATGGAAAGGAGAACACAAAAAACTACTATATCCTCTTCGGATGCAGCATCAGATGTATAGAAGAGAAATTTTAGAACCGCGGTTAAATCTTTCGTCTCTCGGTGGGATTTTAAAGGTATTGCGATAGCACTTACTGAAGTGTGGCGTCGACACAAAACCGCAGCAAATCGCCACTTCGATAATGGACAAATTGGTTTGTTTTATCAGCTGTCGTGCACGCGTTAAACGTATTTGCAAATAATAGCGATGAGGTGAGCACTGCAGGTATCGTTGAAATAAACGTTCAAGCTGGCGTCTGGATAGGCTCACGTAACAGGCTAGCTCATCGAGACTTAAGATTTCTTCAATATTAGCCTCCATTAAATGGACAATTTCTTGTAACTTGGATTGATTTGCGCCAATTATATGTTGCAGTGGGATGCGTTGCATCTCTGATTCATCACGCACATGTCCATGGGCAAACATCTCACAAATGGCGATTTGCAGCGCTTTTCCATGGGCCTTGCCAATAAGGCATAACATTAAATCCATTGGCGCCGTGCCACCTGAACTACACCAACGATTTGTGTCGATGGTAAACAGCTGGTTAGTACTATCGATATTAGGAAAATCTTCTTGCCAACTGGCTAAGAGTTCCCAGTGTATGGTGCATTTGATACCGTCCAACAACCCAGCCTTAGCCAATAAGTAACTACCTGTACAGATCCCACCTAAGATAACTTTATGACGAGATAAGTAGTTCAACCAGTTAAGCGTCAACTTGGTGATGGTATCTTTAATCGCAATCCCCCCACAAACCAAAACTACGTCATAAAGACTCTGTTTATCAATACCACAATCCACATTTACACTTAAACCATCGCTGGCCGTCACTGAGTTGCCATCTTCACTGATCATGGTCCAGACATATAATGTTTTTCCCGAAAGTTGATTAGCCATGCGCAGCGGTTCTATAGCCGAGGACAGTGCCATCATCGTAAAGTTGGCTTGCAATAAAAAACCGATATGTTGAGTTTTATTGCTTTTATCATCATATGTATGTGTCGCGGATGCCATAAATCAATACCTTGTCATTATTACAAATAAATGTCGCGTATTAGTCATTATTAATCAAATATACACTGCGTATTAAACACTGAGTCTAGCGATTGATATTGTTTAAATAACGCATTCTTCATTGTCCCAATAACGACTACTTTAGCACTTCAAACGACATCATTTAATATAAAGTGATCTTTTTATCTAGTAACTTTACAAGCGTCTGAGTTGCTATGTCTCAATTGGTTATGTGCGTGTCTCAATCATTCAGATGTAACCTATGCTATTGGCATTAAGGTGGACATATAAAGCCATGATGTGATCGATACCTATGAGCACAATCAGTGGCACTGATATCCATAAAATACATGACCAACTTGAGTACCATAAAACTCAGCCCGGTGCTCTGCTGCCTATATTGCATGAGGCCCAAGAGGAATTGATTTATCTTTCACCCGAAATTGTACCTATGATTGCTACTACACTGAACCAATCCAATACCGAAATCCACGGGGTAATTAGTTTCTATCAACATTTTTTAGACCACAAGCCTGGGCTAAATAAAGTTCAATATACCGCGTCAATATGTCGCGTCTTGTCAGGCGATGAGCTATTCAGGGTCAGAACAAGGCATCAAACAGCGATTGGATGTTGATTATCACCAAACCACCAAAATATAATTTAAAAGGACACCCAACATAATTTGGTTGTTTTATGAACAGTTCTATATTTTAAGTTACCTTTAGTGACATAAGTGGGTGCCCCATGACCCAAAAACGAGCGAGTCTGGTGTGTTTGTCGGATACACCTTATTACCACTGCATATCCCGTTGTGTGCGTCGTTCATTATTGTGTGGTGCGACAGCCGCACTGTAGATAGTTATTCTGGTTAGAGTTATGAGCACAGGCGGGGATGGGTTGAAGAGCGTTTGTTGTACCTGTCATCGCTGTATGCAATAGATATATGCGCTTATGCCGTGATGAGTCATCATGTACATGTTGACGTAGATAAAGTAGGACATAAAGAGCATCAACACAGCCCCATTCTTTCGCGCTTGGGTTTAGATGCTGAGCAATGGCTTTGTCTCACCACTGAATTTGAAAAACATTTTTGTTATGCAGCCGGTGCCGAGCAAATGATGAATAATTTTAAACGCCACATAAACCATCAACGGATGCGAGGTATGGGTTAGGCAAAATGACTACTCTAAAAAGGGCGATACAGAGGTGAGAGGTGAGGAGTGAGAGCTCAGACACTGACTCTCTGTAAACTCTTGCACTACAAGAATACCGCCCCATCCCAATCATCAAAGAAAAAGGGCCAAATTGCTTACTTCACAATACTCAGGTTCAATCCCTCAACTTACTTTCTTCGCGGGTGCACTTTCAGCTATGAGTAATAGATGGGGCCGTAGCAAAATTAATTTATTGTACAGTGGTGCAACTACCAAAATAGTGGATTTGAGCCACTCAATTAAGCGGCCACTTTCGCCCTCATTTGATTTTAAAACACAGCAGTTTCTCGAACGGTGGCAAACGACATCATCAAGATCAGTTTTGTCATGCCACCGCTATGACCGCAATGGCTCATTCTTGGCTGTATGGTACTGAGCAAAACTAATGCCAACGTACTCTTTTATGTATCCATATTCCGTTTCTCAGATACTCATTTTTCCTCTGTGGTAAAGACAGTGTTTTCATGAATAACCACACCAATATAAAAATGCTGGCTCTTACCACAGAGGCGTCTAAGCGCGGGTACTTTTTCCATTTATAACGTATCACTCAATAGAAGGATACGTCATTGTCACTGCATAAATGAGGCTTCTGGTATTGTTTAATGAGTACTTTCAACCGCAATATTTTTCAGCCGCAATATTTTTCTGCATTGCATCACTAAACCAGTCAATAAAATTGATCACGCCAAACTCAAAGGTTTCTGAATAAGGCCCAGGTTGATAAGCCATGGAGTTAACGCCTCGCTGATTATTCTCTGCTAAAATGCGGTCTTGGGTATTGGTTGCATTCCACACATACGTTAGCCTATCTATATTATAATCAAGACCTTCAACTGCATCTTTACGTACCACCCATTTGGTGGTGACTTCGGTCAGTAGAGGACCTACCGGTCTAACCTGAAAAACAACCAAATGATCGCTTTGGGCGTGGCTCCATGAGTTGGGTAAATGCAGAATTCGCATAGAACCCAAATCTGGATTTTTAATCCGTCCCATTAATTTGCTACAGGCTGCATGACCATCAACTGTCATAGCCACTGCGCCTTCTTTGAGTGGCATACGCACGATGCGGTTTCGCAAACCGTGGCCATGAGAAACATGTTCATACGGAATTTTTTCTGCCTCCCAAAGTGCTTGTTTAGCGGCCACCTGGGCCCTGAATTCATCACTGGATCGGGGATCTTCAGTGTCGTCCCACTCCAACATAAAACTTAATAATTCGGGGTGAGAGCCGTCACAATGATAACACTCCCGGTTATTTTCAATCACCAATTTCCAGTTAGCCTCTTCCAATATAGTGTTTTCAACAGCAACTTTGGCATTGTCAAGATCATAGGGTTCGAGATAACGGGCCAGATCATCGAAATAGGCGTCGATATTAATCGGATTGTCACTCAAGGAAACATAAATATAACCACCAGCAGTTTTGCAATTGATAGGGTGTAGACCGAATTTTGATTTATCAAAATCACTGCCCATTTCTCCACCTGCATACAGCAATGTACCATCCAGCTCATAGGTCCATTGGTGATAGGGGCACACCAGTTTGGCCACTTTACCCTGTTTGGCCTGACACAACTTCGAGCCACGATGGCGGCAAACATTATGAAAGGCTCTGACCTGGCCCTGATCACCACGGACTATCATAATTGGATTACTGCCAATTTGTTGCGAAATATAATTACCTTTAGCGGGGATTTCACAAGTTAAACCGACAAAAAGCCATTCTTTTTGAAAAATCTGTTTCATCTCAACATCAAAACAATGTTGGTCAGTATAAAAGGGCTGAGGCAATGAATAATTAACCGGGTGGGTTTTTAGACATCCAACCATCGTCTCACTCGGGCTTAATAACAAAGTCGAATCAAGTTTTAGCTTTAAATCAGTCATTATATTTCCTTATTGCCATCATTGAAAACCAATTGATGTGGTTATTAATACAGTACATTTTTATATTATTTATGCTGTGCATGATCGACATTAGCTCACTAAACTGATAATGGAATTTTGCAGTCTCTTTGTGAGTCTAGCTTTTCCAAAAGCGACAAAATTGCAGTGTAATACCGACCTACAATGTAAATTAAAACTTATTTTGGCACTTTTTATTTTGCTGCTTTTGCTGTTGCGGGTGATATTGGTTATAGCCATGTCGTTTTTGACAAAGTTACCTGACCCTTACTATTAGATATTCTGCAGAGAACCAAGCTTAATAATCCGGATACCATCACCATGAGCGATGATTTTCTTACCACAATCAACACGCAAAGTTGGGCCAATGGTCGCCATGAAGTCCAGTGCGTAAAAGTTGTCTATGAAACGGCCGACGTGCGTACCTTCTGTTTTGGCTCGACAACGCCGATCATGCATTTTTTTAAACCAGGTCAATTTGTCACCTTTGAATTGGAAATTAATGGCCAGCAGGTGTTACGCAGTTATACTATTTCCTCCTCCCCATCCGTACCTTATAGTTTTTCAGTGACCATCAAACGCATTCCAGATGGGCAAGTATCAAATTGGATGCATGATAATTTAAAGCCAGGGGATTTACTGGCGGTGCATGGTCCCGTGGGGCGTTTTAACTGCATCGACATTTTTGACGATAAGGTATTGCTGCTCTCCGGTGGTGTGGGTATTACCCCAGTAATGTCGATGGCAAGGTGGTGGTATGACACCAATACCAACGTTGACATGATGTTTGTGCACAGCGCACGCACACCCAAAGACATCATCTATCGCCGTGAACTTGAACTTGTTGATTCGCGGATCGACAACTTTAGTTTGAATTTTATCTGTGAACACGTTGAGAACGGCGAAAGCTGGAGCGGTTATACAGGTTTTTTTGACCGCAAAAAACTTGATATTATGGCCCCAGATTTCATGGAGCGAACTGTGTTTTGTTGCGGCCCCCCGCCGTATATGACCGCCGTGAAAAATATGCTTATCGCTGCGGGTTTTGACATGGCTAAATACCATGAAGAAAGTTTTGGTGCGCCGCCGGAAGCCGCGCTATTGGATGCAGAACAGCAAGCTGATGATAATGCTAATCTGGAAATTGTTCATGAAGATCTGCTGCAAATCGAATTTAGTCATAGCGGAAAATCGATAAAAATAAAACCCGGTCAGACGGTACATGCCGCCGCCGCATTATTGAGTCTACACATACCCAAAGGATGTGGGATGGGCATGTGCGGAACCTGTATTGTTAAAAAAACCGCGGGAGAAGTAGAAATGTCACACAATGGTGGGATCACCGAAGAAGATGAAGCAGAAGGGTTTATTCTTAGCTGCTGCAGCATTCCCCAAAGCGATGTGTCTATCGAATATTAAGTATATACCCAAGTGACATCGATATGCAGGGTTCACTTGGGTATAAACCCCCGAAGTATTAACGTAGCTGCCACTCCAATCAGCCAATCATTTTTTTTATGTGCACTCTGCGTTCTTTGTGCTGAGCTTTTGTTTTTCCCGCCCAGTCGCAACACCCATAGCTTTGGCTAGGTATTTTCGTTTTTCAGCTAATCCGCCTTTCTTAGAAGACTCCCCAGACACTGTGACCTGTGTCGAGAGAAATAATTTTAATTTTTCTGATTATTTAGCGACATTTCTAAACAGGAAAAAATGTCGCTAATAGTCGCAAGTGTGGCGTTAGCAGAACTATTGGCTAAGTGAACGAGGGCTACCATTCGGATCAATGGGTCAGGCCATTGCATGCCAAGAGAAGTGTTCGAAGCAGAAAACAGCATAACCACTGACACCAATTTTAATTTGCTTTTTATGAAACTTATTCACTTTACAACTGGGCCTTTTCAGGCGCTGGAGATGGCACAATGTTTTACAAAAATGATCAAATAGCCGGTTTTGACGAACCAATATGGCAAGCTATCCTTAGCGAAGAAAAACGCCAACAGGATCATGTAGAACTCATTGCTTCAGAAAATTATACCAGTGCCCGTGTGATGCAGGCGCAAGGAACACAGTTGACTAACAAATATGCCGAAGGTTATCCGGGTAAACGTTATTACGGCGGCTGTGAACATGTCGACATAGTCGAACAAGTAGCCATCGACCGCGCCAAAACGTTATTTTCTGCAGATTATGCCAATGTCCAACCTCATTCAGGCTCCCAGGCGAATGCTGCGGTGTTTATGGCGCTATTACAGCCTGGTGATACGGTGTTGGGTATGAGCCTAGCCCACGGAGGCCATTTAACCCATGGTTCCAAGGTGAGTTTTTCGGGCAAAATGTATCATGCTGTTCAATATGGACTAGATGAAAATACCGGCCAAATAGATTACCAACAAGTTGCACAGCTGGCACAAGAACATAAACCTAAAATGATTATTGCCGGATTTTCTGCCTATTCTCGTGTGGTTGACTGGCAGCGCTTCCGGGATATCGCTGACAGCGTGGGCGCCTGGTTGTTCGTTGATATGGCACATGTTGCTGGTTTAGTGGCTGCAGGGCTCTACCCTAATCCTGTCCCTATCGCCGATGTTGTCACAACGACTACCCATAAAACCCTACGAGGGCCTCGTGGTGGATTAATTTTGGCAAAGCACAATGCACAGCTCGAGAAAAAGTTTAATTCAGCGGTATTCCCGGGGGGCCAAGGGGGACCTTTGATGCATGTGATCGCAGCCAAAGCCATCTCCTTTAAAGAAGCGATGCAACAAGACTTTATTGCCTATCAACAACAGGTTATCGATAATGCTCGTGCCATGGCAAGCGTTTTTCAGCAGCGGGCTTTTAACGTGGTATCAGGGGGGACTGACAACCACTTGTTCCTGTTAGATCTTATCGACAAAGGGATCACCGGTAAAGACGCCGATGCCGCATTGGGCCGGGCGAACATTACGGTTAACAAAAACTCTGTACCCAACGATCCTCAATCACCCTTTGTTACCAGTGGTTTACGTATTGGTACGCCAGCTGTCACCAGCAGAGGTTTCGGTGTCGAGCAAGTTTCTGAATTGACCCACTGGATCTGCGATATTTTAGACGACATAAACAACGAAGGGACCATCCATTCAGTGCGGGATAAAGTGCTGGCCTTGTGTGACGCGCATCCTGTTTATAGCTAATAAACACATCGCCACCAGACAAATTGGGTTTGATAAACAAATAAGTATTGCCCTAGGCAATTAAGAAAAGGGTCTACCATGCAAAAATACTCGGGGTTCGGATTGTTAAAGCATTCCTTGACTCATCACGAAAACTGGCAACAAGTGTGGCGTAATCCCACGCCTAAAAAACATTATGATGTGGTGATAGTGGGTGGCGGTGGTCATGGTTTGGCGACTGCTTATTACATGGCAAAAGAGCATGGTTTAACCAATATTGCTGTGGTTGAAAAAGGCTACCTTGGCGGTGGGAATACGGCGCGAAATACCACTATTGTGCGTTCCAATTATTTATGGGACGAAGCCGCCCACTTGTACGAACATTCGTTAAAATTATGGGAAGGTTTGGCCCAAGAGCTCAATTATAACCTCATGTTTAGCCAACGGGGAGTCTTGAATCTCGGCCATAGTTTGCAAGATATGCGTGACATAGAGCGGCGGGTCAATGCTAATCGCCTCAATGGTATTGATTCACAAGTACTCAATAACGCTCAAGTACAAGCGAAGGTGCCCATTCTAGATTGTTCCAAAAACGCGCGCTATCCGGTTATGGGGGCATCTTGGCAAGCCCGCGGTGGCACGGCACGGCACGATGCCGTTGCTTGGGGTTTTGCTCGTGCTGCCGACGCCTTAGGCGTCGACTTATTGCAACAAACTGAAGTAACTGGTATTCGTCGCAAAGAAGGCGCGGTATGCGGCGTAGAAACCAACCGTGGGTTTATTTCTGCGAATAAAGTTGCCTGTGTTGCAGCTGGTAATTCTAGTACCTTGGCCAAGATGGTGGGCATAGATTTACCCTTAGAGTCCCATCCTCTGCAAGCCATGGTATCTGAACCTATTAAACCCATACTCGACACGGTAGTGATGTCTAATCATGTCCATGGTTATCTCAGCCAGTCGGACAAAGGCGACCTTGTTATTGGTGCGGGTATCGACAGCTACCTAGGTTATGGTCAACGGGGCTCATTTAATGTTGTGGAACATACCATTGCGGCCATTATTGAAATGTTTCCCATATTCAGTCGGGTCAGGCTTAATCGTGCTTGGGGAGGGGTGGTTGATACCTGTCCCGATGCTTGCCCAATCATCTCTAAAACCCACATTAACGGACTGTATTTCAATTGTGGTTGGGGTACCGGTGGCTTTAAAGCCACACCAGGCTCGGGACAGGTATTTGCCCATACCGTTGCTAAAGATGAGCCTCACCCTCTGGCCAAAGCCTTTAACATTGACCGTTTCACTTCGGGTAAATTAATTGACGAACACGGCGCTGCCGGTGTTGCGCACTAAGTACGGGAGTTTTAAGCATGTTACATATCCATTGTCCCTACTGCGAAGAATATCGTGAAGAAGAAGAGTTTAACGTTGTAGGCGAAGCACACATTGTGCGTCCAAAAGCACCTGAGGAACTCAGCGATGAACAGTGGGCAAGTTACTTGTTCTTCCGAAAAAATCCTCGTGGTCTACATCATGAAATGTGGGTTCATAGCCACGGTTGTCGCAAGTTTTTTAATATGACGCGGCATACGGTAACGTACCAGATCATGGAAACCTACAAGATGGGCTTAAAGCCCAGTATCAGTGCTGAGGATACAAAATGAAACAGATAAACCGTATCGATAATGGTGGCCGTATCAATCGGCAAAAAACCTTAGTTTTTACTTTTAATAACAAAACCTATCAAGGTTTTGAGGGTGACACCCTAGCCTCTGCGTTATTAGCTAACGGTGTAGATGTGGTCGGCAGAAGTTTTAAATATAGTCGCCCTCGGGGCATTGTCACCGCTGATGCTCAGGAGCCAAACGCTATTTTCCAAGTGGGTTCAACTCAAGCCACCACCATCCCTAATCCCCGGGCAACACAGACTGAGTTGTATAAAAACCTAGAGTGCCACTCAACCAATGGTTGGCCGAACGTGGATTTCGATTTGATGGGGGCGGTGGGTAAAGTAGGTGGCGCAGCAATGCCACCAGGCTTTTATTATAAAACGTTTATGTTTCCCCAATCCATGTGGATGTCATATGAAAAAATTATTCGTAAAGGTGCAGGCTTAGGTTGTAGTCCTCAATTACCGGATCCAGATAGCTATGATAAGTTGCATCATCATTGTGACGTAATGGTCGTCGGTGCAGGCCCGGCAGGTTTGTCAGCTGCGTTGTCAGCCGCCCGCGCTGGCGCAAGGGTTATTATTGCTGACGAACAAAATGAATTGGGTGGCAGCTTATTGTGCACCAGACAGCTACTCGACGGCCAGACGGCACAAGTCTGGATAGACAAGACCATAAGTGAATTGGCCCAGAATAAAAATGTCATCTTGCTACCACGCAGTACAGTATTTGGCTATTTTGATCATAATTATATTGGCATAAATGAACGCCGCAGCGATCATGTAGGCGAACTGGATCATAACGGCACCCGCCAACGTTTACACAAAGTGCGGGCCAAACAGGTTATTTTAGCCACAGGCGCTCACGAGCGTCCTCTAGTATATGGCAATAACGATGTGCCTGGTTGTATGTTAGCTTCAGCAATCTCCACTTATATTAATCGCTATGCTGTCGTACCCGGCAAAACCTTAGCCCTAATGACAACCAATGACTATGCCTACAAAGCCGCCTTAGATTGGCATGACGCCGGCAGAAAGGTCGCATTGATTGTTGATACCCGTGCTAGCTCCGATGGCGACATGGTTAAAAAGGCATTGCAGCGTGGGATCAATATTGTATTTGGCCATGCCATTATCGACGTTAAGGGCAGTAAGCGAGTTAAATCCGTGGAGGTTGCAAAACTAAACGACACCGCTGATAAAGTGGTTGGCGCAACAGTTAGTTATGTTTGCGATACCGTCGCCAGCTCTGGCGGCTGGAGTCCGGTGATCCATTTATCTTCCCATACTGGCAGCAGGCCCGTATGGCGTGACGACGTTCAGGGTTTTGTACCCGGAAAAACGGTGCAGGCACAACATGCATGTGGCGGTTTACAGGGTGTCTATAATCTATCTGATGTATTGAAAGACGGTTTTAGCTGCGGCGCAATAGCGGCAAAAGAAGCGGGGAAAGTTCACGGCAACGATTTTGACGATCACCTTAACATATCACCTGCAGTAGATGAATTTTCTGAATCTGCACCAATGGCGCTATTTCATATACCCCACTTTAAACCCACCAGTCGCGCCCCTAAACAGTTTGTAGATTATCAGAACGATGTTACCGCTGCTGGGATAGAGATGGCCAATCGTGAAGGCTTTGAATCTATAGAGCATGTAAAACGTTATACCGCTTTAGGCTTTGGAACAGATCAAGGTAAGCTAGGTAATATCAACGGTATGGCGATCACGGCCAAATCCCTGGGTAAAACGATACCTGAGACCGGTACCACCATTTTTCGTCCCATGTATACACCCGTTACCTTTGGTGCATTGGCAGGCAGTGATGTAAAACAATTATTTGACCCAGCTCGATTTACTGCCATGCATAGTTGGCATTTAGTCAATGGTGCTGAATTTGAGGATGTGGGTCAATGGAAACGACCCTGGTACTTCCCTCATCCTGGCGAAACCATGCAGCAAACACTGCGCCGAGAATGTTTAGCCACTCGCAATAGCGTAGGTATATTAGACGCATCCACTTTGGGTAAAATAGACATTCAAGGCAAGGACGCCAGAGAATTTTTAAACCGCATATACACCAATCCTTGGAGTCAACTGGCGGTTGGCAAGTGTCGTTATGGTGTCATGTGTAAAGAGGACGGCATGGTGTTTGACGATGGCGTAACGTCTTGCATAAACGAATCCCGTTTTCTAATGACGACCACCACAGGTGGAGCCCCAGGCGTATTAGCCTGGTTAGAACTATGGCACCAAACTGAATGGCCTGAAATGGAAGTGTATTTTAGTACTGTAACTGATCATTGGGCGACCATGACCATCTCTGGTCCTAACAGCCGCAAGGTTTTAGAAAAAATCACCTCGGCCGATGTCAGCAATGAAGCCTTCCCATACATGGGTTGGATCCCGGCACAAGTTGCCGGGGTAAAGGCGAGAATTTTCCGTATCTCATTCACTGGTGAGTTATCTTTTGAGATCAATGTGCAAGCTAATTATGGTCTGCATACTTGGGAAGCAGTTATAGCGGCAGGAAAAGAATTCAATATTACGCCTTATGGCACCGAGACCATGCACGTATTGCGAGCCGAAAAGGGGTTTATTATTATTGGACAAGATACTGATGGTTCAGTGACGCCTCAGGATCTCGATATGAATTGGGTCGTGGGTAAGAAAAAGGAATTTAGTTATCTAGGCAAACGTTCGTGGACCCGCATAGACAATCAACGCAACGATCGCAAACAACTGGTTGGACTAAAACCCAAAGACCCTAATTTCGTCCTGCCCGAAGGTGCGCAAATTGTTTTTGAAAAAGATCAAGCTATCCCAATGACCATGGTTGGACATGTTACCTCTAGTTATTTCAGTGCTTGTTTAGGCTACTCCTTCGCCCTGGCTGTGATAAAAGGCGGCATCGAACGCAAAGGTCAATCCGTATTTTTGCCTTTAGCTGATGGTACGACAGTGGAAGCTGAAATATGTAGTTCAGTTTTTTATGATCCCAAAGGAGCACGTCAAAATGTCTAATTTAGTCACACTAGAATCCCCCTTACACCATGCAGATTTTTCAAGCTTGGCGGCGTTAAATATTGAGGGCGGAGTGATTTTACGCGAGGCAAAATTACTTGGTCATTTAAATTTACGGGGTAATGCTAATAATCTAGATTTTTTAAACGGGGTAAAATACGTCTTAGATCTAGATCTCCCCTTACAACCCTGTTCATCTACCCAAAATGCCAACACTACAATCATGTGGTTATCACCTGATGAGTGGTTGCTCATCGTTGAAGGAGGCTCTGAAGCAGCAGTAGAAGATAAGTTAAGACAATCCCTTAGCGGACATTTTGCAGTATCTGACATCAGTGGTGCGCAGACTATGTTAGAGATAAGTGGTAAAGATTGTCTCCAGCTTTTACAAAAATCCATAGGTTATGATCTACATTTAGATAGTTTTCCAATCAATAAGGTAATTGGCACAGCATTAGCTAAATCGTCTGCTCATATAAGGCGCACAGGGGAACAGGATTTCCAGTTAATAATTCGTCGCAGCTTTGCTGATTACGTCTGGTTATGGTTGCAACAAAGTAGTAAAGAGTATGGACTCAGCGTTATCCTGTAGCACATGTCTGTTTACCACAGCACTCAACCTAAGCATCACAAATGAACGCTGCAGGTAATAGGTATATTTGATTTATATAAATATTGAAGTTTTATGTGGCTCACCTCAGAACCTGTTCAACTGCAGATCCTAGTTTCAAGGAGCAAATATGTCACCGTTCAATAGTCACCTAAAGCAAGGTGCTCAAACACAGATCATTACTGCCAGTTGTCCGAGTCTACCCGGCACAGTAGATGTGGTTACCGGTTATCTTTATCAACACGGATTCTATATCACTGAGATTCATTCCTTTGATGATACGGATAAAGAACAGTTTTTTATTCGTATTGAATTTCGTCCTGATAGTGAAGCTGAGTTTGATCGTCAAAGCTTTACGACAGGTTTTGCTCCGCGAGCCGAAAAATTTTCTATGGAGTGGCAATTATCACCTAAGTCTTATAAACCCAAGGTTGTGATAATGGTGTCCAAACAAGATCATTGCCTCAACGATTTGCTGTATCGCTGGCGAATTGGTAGTTTAGCCGTCGATATTCAAGCGATTATTTCCAATCACCCTGATTGTAAAGACTTGGCAACTTGGCACAATATTCCGTATTACCACTTTCCTATTACTAATGATACGAAGGCCCAACAAGAAGCACAGATATGGCAAATAGTGCAGCAATTTGATACTGATTTAGTGGTACTTGCGAGGTACATGCAAATATTATCTAACGGGATGTGTCAAAAACTAGCGGGTTGGGCAATCAATATTCATCATTCATTATTACCGGGCTTTAAAGGTGCAAAACCCTATCATCAGGCTTACGAAAAAGGTATCAAACTGGTTGGCGCAACCGCCCATTATGTGAGTGACCAATTAGATGAAGGCCCCATTATTAGTCAGGGAGTAAAAACCATCGATCATAGCTACTACCCACAAGATTTAGCGGCAACAGGGCGTGACATAGAATGCTTAACCCTAGCTCGGGCGGTACAATATCATATTGAAAAGCGCATTTTTTTACACGAAAATAAAACGGTGGTTTTTGCAAAATGATTCGTAGTTGCGGCTTTTTTCTGTGGATAATGAAAACAAAATCACTGTTCATTGGCAACATAAAGACCTAAACATCGGTATTGAATGTTGCTATCTTCATTATAAATCATGAAGCAAGTTTTCACTTCACAAACAGACTATAACGTTCAACAAGTCACAAAATCGACTACTGTCAATAGGTGAAAATAAAAGAGGCACATTAGGGTGTTCTGGTCAGCCACTCATGGCATTTTTCCCCTTACAAATAATGCCAAATCAGGTTCCTTATTAGGCTTATTTGCTAGCTTTCTCAACCACAAATCTGCTTATAAATTCGACATAAATACTCTCTCAGTGTCTTTATTAGACATCTTTTGGTCTTGAATGGAAATGTCATGGCCCCTTACAAGGCTTAAATTACAGTAACAAATTTGTAACATTAACCAAAAAAGAGAGTCAGTTATGTCTTCAAATCATGCAAATCGTGGCGTGGTATATACTGGACCAGGCAACGTTGAGATACAAAAAATTGCTTATCCAGAGCTCGCTATAGGCAACCGTTCCTGTCATCACGGTGTTATTTTAAAAGTTGTCACAACCAATATCTGTGGTAGCGATCAACATATGGTTAGGGGCCGGACTACAGCCCAACCGGGTTTAGTGTTAGGCCATGAAATAACCGGTATGGTTGTAGAGATGGGCCGCGATGTAGAATATCTTGAGCTGGGTGACATTGTCTCTGTGCCTTTTAATATCGCCTGTGGACGTTGCAGAAACTGCCGTGAAGGCAACACAGGTGTTTGTCTTAACGTTAATCCTGGTAGAGCGGGCGCGGCCTTTGGTTATGTCGATATGGGGCTGTCTCTTATAAACTTCTGACG
>NZ_CAJXPA010000121.1 GCF_913058035.1 uncultured Paraglaciecola sp.
ATGCTTGGCAGTATCAGAACTTGTTCTACTCCAACAAGGATGGTTGTCTAAGCAATAATAAGCGTTATAGGCCTGCTCTATATGCGCAGTGGCTTTTTGTTCGATTAAATCAACGGTTGCAGATTCAACTTCATTATCAGTAAGTAAATTTGGAAAATTAAACATAATCCCGTCTACTTGATCGACAACTCGCGCGTCATTCCATTGGGGGGCTTCACCAACATATACTTTCCCTGAAAATTTTTCTTTAATTCCAGATATTATGTCTCCCATTCGTTCCATGTAGAAATCTTTTAATTCGTCTGTTTCGGCTTGAGAATGTCCTTGGTTATCTACCCCACAACTAAAACATAACCACATGGCACTCCAATCAGCAGACATAGAACCTACACCAATACTCTCTAATTGCTCTGCTTCCCAAAACATATGCCCCTCATGAGCATCCATAATTTTCTTCAGCAGTAGCATGTCAATTTTAACACTCCCATCAAACGGAAATAACAATCGTTGCTCCCCCGCAACACTCATGTTGAATTGCCATACATAATGCACATTCATCCCCAAATCATGTGCAGTTAAAACAATAAATTCTATATCCGCATCAGATAAATGTTTAGTACTATGTTCGACTTTCCATGCTTCGTCATCATTCCAAGAACCAAAATTATAAATCGATGCTGTTGTTACTCCATGTGCTTTCAATCGTCTTAACGTTTCTCTATACATAAGATGGACATATTCTGTTTTTGTGCAATCTTTGACCCAAGAAGCACTCTGATCTTTATCGTAATAATAACTATCTGAATAAGCCTGATAGATCCATTGAACGCCATAATCTTTAAATCCCATCCCTTTTAGGTGTTCATCACCGAATGAGTTTTGAGGCAACGGGATTTCATACTCTCCTATGTATGACCTCGGTATACCTGCGTTGTGCGGATTCACACAAGATCCTTCAAAATCTTGGGCACTGACAGTGACGGCTACATTAGAAGATATATCTCCACAGGTGATGGTAAAAACTTGCTCTCCTTCATTTGTCATAGCGAAAGTTTCGCTACCAGATGTTGATTTATCACCAGACCAATTCCCTGAGGCAGCACAAGAAGATGCGTTACTACTACTCCACGTTATGACAGCTGAGTTACCTAGAAATACTTTAGTTAGATTTGCTGATATGGATGCAGTTGAAGAGTTGCTAGGAGGAACTTTCGATTCACTGCTACCCCCACCTCCACAGGCGTTTAAAAACAAAATAACAATAATGATAAAATACTTGTTTGAAAAAAACATCGAGAACCTTGATAAATATTTTGAGTCATAAGTTACAGCAAAGGTTGTAAAAATTGTCCATATAAATGCAATTTCACTAGTCTAGGCACGCATTTTGCTGGTAGCTTTACAATTCGCAAATGCATTAATAGTCGCTTTTTAGTCGATATTTAGCTGACATTTAAATGACATTGTATCTAAATAAAATACAGCGTTCAATGAGGTGACAGTTACTGATGCCGGCAGCCTCTGCTTTTACTTTGAAGTCATTGCACAGCAATTATGTAAACGGCCGCAAAGGTGGCCCACACGATTATTAAAACCTATTTTATCGAGCCACCGCTAAGACCGAAAATGGCATTAACCTGTCGATTTAGGCTGACTGGAGGGACTGATCCATAAACGGATTTTCGGCTTGTATTCGTTAAAAATTGGTTATCACAATTGAAATTATTCCGTTGCATTATCGCTGATTAACAGACATTTTGAAAATTAGTCAAAACGGTAAACTTTATGACAAATAATACGTTTTAACGAACCTGATACCGCAGGTTTAGACCCCGTAGGCTCACTGCAGAACAATATGGAAAAAGTAATTGTATCTATTGTTTGGTTGTTCATTGCGGCTGCGGTGATAGCTCCTTCGAAAGTGCCATTTTCTGGTGTATTTTAGGGAATCGGAATTTTTCTATTGATGGCTCATATTACTGATGTGGTGGTATTTAGAAAAAAGATGCGCGGGCTAGGGGATTATTTGTTAACCATGCTGTTTGGCTCCTTAAAACTAAAATGAATTAAATCATAATGGATGATCTAAAACGTTTATGGTTAGAGTGTTAAATAGTGACACAAAGGCGGTCGACCAAGGCAAAGCTGGGTTCTGGTAGGCCGCAATTAAACGGAGAATGAGGCGCTTGGGAAGGCATTTAATCTGCTGGTTCGCGTCTTTGATTTTAGCCACATTGATAAAGTGGCTGAACAGTTGGCCGATGTGATGGCCGTGAGCCATTATTTGCGGCCTTGCTGGCTTCACGCCAAAGCTGTGATGCAAGCCTGTATCAAAGCTGGTATTTATTAAACCTATATCACCGGTTAAGACTCTGTCTTTCGTCTTTTTCAGGGTCTATATTCATAGATGAAAATTCAATGTGGTGTCAAAGGGTCGTGTCGATTTGGGTGTTTTTCTTTTCAGGAATTTAACGAGTCATTTTAAGGAATTAAGGTTCTTTTACTGTTCTAAAACCAATATGACTGGTTCCCAGCCCAGTATCTTGTGCATGTCTCGCTGCCGGGCGGTAGCGCATACAAAAATCCTCTGCACATAGATATGAACCTCCTTTTATAACGCCAACCGCAATCCCCGGTTGTTTTGCATCATACCCTTTTGCGGGAAGATTTGGAGGCAACTGATTCGGGTCAAAATGACGAGGGTAATAGATGCTTTGAGTCCACTCCCATACATTTCCAATTAAGTCGTGAATGCCAAAGTGATTCTGAGGATAACAACCCACGGGTGCTAATCCTACATAACCATCTTCTGCGGTGTCGTTAAAAGGAAATAAACCTTGCCATGTGTTCGCTATATATTTTCCATTTTCAGTTAGTGAACTTCCGGTCGCATATTTAGCGCCATCTATGCCCCCTCTGCTTGCAAACTCAAACTCAGCCTCCGTAGGTAGTCGATTTCCTTTCCACTTGGCATATGCCAACGCATCGTCATAGGCAATATGTATGACTGGAAAGTGGTCTTTATCTTTAATATTACTATCTGGGCCTAGAGGATTGTTCCAATTAGCTCCTTCAGTAAAATGCCACCAGTTCATAAATGTAGCGGCTCCAACTGCTTGTGAAAGCTTAATAAACACTGCAGAGCCGGGTATTAATAAATCAGCAGGAATATCAGGATAATCGTCAGCGTTAGGGATTCTTTGAGCTATCGTTATATAACCCGTTGCTTCAATAAATTCAGAAAATTGCAAATTAGTGACTTCATGACGATCCATATAAAAATCTTGTACGACTGTTTTTATGGCGGGCATCTCATCTGGATATACCGCACCCGCACCCATTGTGAAAGTCCCTCCTTTAATAAAGGCCATTCCTGCTGGCTTTGTGCATGCCTTTGAATCTTGCATCTGAATGTCAAACATCTGAGTGTCAAACATCTGATAACTAAGAAACGCAAGAAGTAAGCCTACGGATCCCAATATTAAATTGCGTTTTGCCATGTAAAACTTCCATCTGAAAAAAATGATGATGTATTTGATCTCATCATCATTTTTGATTTTGCTAGATTTAGGTACAGTAAATTAACGTCCCTATTAAAACTTAGCTTTTGTATTTGATGAACTCATTAGTTTGGATAGTAAATAAACTCATCCCCATCGGCCCAACCTTCTTTATCCATTTTATCTATATTGATTGGCACTTCTAAAACTGAGGTCCAACGTGGCTGCATAAGTCCAGAGTTATGGGCGATGAGTAATGTTGTTAGTTGTTTAACTTTTTCTGGGTTGGATTCTGCAAGGTTGTTTTGCTCGCCTGGATCTTCAGTTAAATTAATTAACCATGTTTTACCTGGACGTTTACTGACTTGAAGTTTCCAGCCATCCGACAATACTGCTTGATAATGATCGTGTTTCCAAAACAATGCATTATGTAATTTTCCGCTGGATTCTCCTTTGCCATGAGGTATTAAGTTTTTACCATCAATGGTTCGGTCACTAGGAACTGAGGCTCCAGCTGCGGCCGCAATAGTAGGGAAAATATCTGTGTGGTGAACCACGTCGTTTACTTGTTCTCCTTTGGAAAATAGAGCAGGCCATTTAACAAAAAACGGAGTACGAATACCACCTTCAAAAAAAGTGACTTTCCAACCACGATAAGGCTTATTAATATCCGCCACATTAATCATGTTAGTACCGCCATTATCGGATACAAAAATGATCATGGTATTGTCTTCCAAGCCATTATCTTTGAGTGCTTGAGTGACTCGACCCACACTACGGTCTAACGATTTAATCATGGCGGCATAAACACGTTGTGTATGATCTTTGATTTGCGATAGTGAATCATAATCTGATTTCAATGCTTGCAAAGGATTATGGGGCGCCCAGTGAGCCAGATTTAAGTAGAACGGTCGATCTTTATTGGTTTCAATAAACTTAACCGCCTCGTCTGTGTAGTAGTCAGTAATATAGCCATCAGGTTTGAAATAGTCTAAGCCATTAAAGCTGGCGGCATATGACATCATCGACCAGAGAAATTTGTTGTAAGGGTTTGAGTTTTGTTCGGCAGCGACTGAATTAGGATCGTCCGCTGGTAAATACAAACCACTTGCCATGAGTAATGCGTCATCAAATCCTTGCTGGTGTGGCAACATGCCTTCACCACGGCCAAGATGCCATTTGCCTATGTGGCCAGTTTGATACCCTGCATCTTTTAACATTTCGGCGATGGTAATTTCGCTATTGGGCATACCCAACTCTTCAAAAGGTAGACGGTCATCTTCGCCTGTAAAAATAATCGGTGGGGCAAACTCTGTCTGCTCGGTTAATGCATTCATAACGGTAGACATGCCATCTGGTACGGGGGTTGATTCAAAACCAAAACGGGAGCCATAACGCCCCGTCATAATGGCCGCTCGAGATGGGGCACAGGTACCGTCTGCGGTATAACCACGGGTAAAATTAACACCATTTTGGGCAAGTTCATTAATGTTTGGGGTGTGCAGTGCGCCGTTGTCGACACCACCACCATTTAGGCTGATGTCATTCCAACCTAAGTCGTCGGCTATGATGAGAATAATATTAGGTTTACGTTGATGAGCAGGCACCACAGTTAAATCAGCAGGTTGAGGTGTCCATTGAATCTCTTTATGTTCGGCCACAGGGTGCTTTAGTTTATTGAGAACACCTGGGGCATGCAAAATGATTTGCTTTCGCATGACAACGCCGATGACAACAATAAGCACTAAGGTGATACCTATCCATTTTAAAAACTTCATATCTAACTCTCTATTTTTAAATTTTGACAACTTAATTTTGACAACTTAATTTTAGTCACTCGCGATAATGATATTGGCCTAAAAAGTTACCAGACGCTTCTGAACCACCTTGTTGTCTGGGCTTTGTGCATAGCGATGATAAACGGTTTTTATTCAAATACATTATTGTCATGTTACATGACAGTACCTGTTGTTGCTTGATTATTATGCAGTCCAATCTAATCCAATCCAGCCCAATTCAGCCCTATCCAATCTAATCGAAGTGAATGTGCGCTATGTTTAAATGGAACAGAGCGCTTTCTTCGTGTTAAAACAAAGTATATGTTAAAAATATTGAAGTATTTAATCGGATAAGCCTGACCATGTTTTTCATCCTTGAAACCCTTTACAAAAAAATAATCACTTTATTTATTTTATATTTTCACCTGAACCGCTAGCGGCTAAATTTCAAGCATTCTGAAAATCCCGCAGATACTCATTGTTATGCCACTATGAATGATGAAATATTTCGAGTCAAAAACAATAATATTCAGTTTTGGTGAGGTATATTGACATGCGTTATGACGATAAGTATCGTTATGCCTTTAGTTTTAGAAGTATAGATAATGGTTAAAGAGAATAACTGATGACAATACAAGTAACGCCTATAGATAACAAAGGCAAGTTTGCGTTTCAAAATATAAGATTCATCAAACTTTTTTCATCTTTTTTCATCCTCTTTATTCTTGGCAGTGTCGGACTCTATTTATTAAGGGGTGTACCCCAGGATGAAATTCCATACCCAGATACAGCCTCGTATGGTGACGTGTTAAATGGCTACAGTGGAAGGCCCATCCCATACAATGAGATCCTACTTGCATACCGATCCTGGTTTGATTTTAACGTTATCATCTATAACGACCTAAATAACGTGCTCTCGGACCAAGAGTTTGACTCTTTAGACTTTGATGCAATCCAGCGAACAACTGGGGCAAGCCGGTTGATTAAAAATGGCCATCGGTATTGGGTTCTGGATAAGATAGAAACATATCGAAAAACACCCATCAAAAGTATCGGCGGGCATGAGTTTTTAGTGCCCGGGCATGTATCAGTTTCAATGTGGGACGTCGTGTCTAGAAAACCTTATACAGTAATGACGGTTGAAAGAGACACTATCTATACCTACTTTTCGAACAAAAAAGTCTATCGGCTGATCGACTCAACAGGCAAAGTATTTACCATGCAGGCAGCATCACGGGCTATAGCGAAGGATCAAACCATAGATCAATTGGAACAACTCGGCACCCGATTGGTGTTACCACAAGGTTGGCAGTTCAGAGTCGATGTGCTTAAAGAGGAACTCGTTTTGGCATCCGGTGGAAAAACAGAAATCATTCAAGACGAATTTCAGAACACCTATCAACGTAACACAGCACAGTAGACCTAATAATTAAAGGGACAGAGCCATGCTATTGCCCTATAACAAACGTTCTTAAACGGCATTGTTAAATTGGTGCTGCTCCATTGGGTGACTTTATTCAGGACCGAATGAATCATCAGAACCAGAGGTAAAACCTGAGTAAGGCATGGTTGTTTTTGATTGTTGCGGTCTGGTTGTCGACGACATTTATACGACAAAAAATTTTCCAGACTTCAGACTGTGGGTGTTGTTGAATGTATAATTGCCTGTTAATGAACACCTGAGCATACGCGCCGCTATTTACTAGAGAAAATCGCTGCCAACGCACAACAGATTGGAGCTGTGTAGCAACAAGGTGTATTAATTTATGTGTGTGGTGATGCACATCTATGCTGATCGATATTATGCTGACCGATAGACGTCAGGCTTTAGAGCAGATCTACGTGAGCGCATAACACCTGAAAATAATGTGGTGGCCATCCAGCAAACATATACTTGGTAGTAAGAAACAGAAGTAGAGAGTCGTTTTCTTATTGACGCTCGGGCTTAAAATTGAGTTCCTTTGTCGCTACCGAAATCAACGAGTAACTGCCTTGGTTGATGCTTTACGACGTAATCTGATGATAGAGAAAACGTAGGTAGAAAAATTAGTAAGATTAGTAAGATTAGTAAGATTAGTAAAAGGAGCAGTGGAGCGGATACTTAATGATGATAAGCAATACTTTATTTAAGTTGAGTTATGACATGTTGCATGACAATATATATGCGGTTGATTATCATGCTATCTAATCAAAAAGAGTATGCTTTATGTTTAAATGGAATAGGGTGATACCTATATCGTTGGCTCAAACTAAATGATGAAAACCTTATTGCCCTTTTTTTTAAAAGCTGTTTCTAGTGACTTGCTCCGCGATGTTAAGAGGCAAGTGCGTCTAGTCAAAAGAAAATTACAGGGCCAACCTGCAACCCTCGATATATTTTTAAAAACAGACGACCCATATAGCTACTTGCTGTTGCAAGCCTTATCTTCTATTGAAAAGCGGTTTGAAGTTATTTTCAAATTCCATGTATTTCAAGAAATTGACAGCGACATGTATCCCCGTTTTGATATGTGGTTGGACTATACAAAATACGATGCTTATCACTTAGCAAAACTTTATGATCTGCGTTTTCCGAGTCAAAACGAACTCCCCGTCATTAATAAAGAATTAACAAATAATTTATCGCTGGCTTTAGTCAATATTGAAAACCATAAAGAATTTATACCAAAATCGATAAAGCTATTCGAACAGTACTGGTTTCACGCTACAACTTCTGCTGTGGACGATGTCTTGATTAAACAAAACCAACGAAAGTTGTCTGAAAATTTTGTATTGCTGACTAAGTCTGGTCATTACTCAGGTGCTATGGTGTATTTTGAAGGTGAGTGGTATTGGGGCCTTGATCGTCTTGATCACTTAGAAAAACGTTTGATTGTTCTTGGTTTGACTCACTCTAAAAAAGAAAGCGTACATTTCGACCGCACCTATGAAACATTTTGTAAAGCGCCATCATCAGCTATGGGAGGCGACAAGCAAACGCCTTTGGTGCTTTATTGGTCTGCTCGAAGTCCATATTCATACATCGCTTTGGAGCGTGCAATTATGCTCTGCGCTCACTACAAAATTCCATTAATGATTAAACCTGTATTACCAATGATGATGCGGGGTATGAATGTTCCTGATACAAAAAAAATCTATATTTTTTTAGATACTAAACGAGAAGCTTCGAAACTAGGTTTGCCTTATGGGTGTGTGGCCGACCCATTGGGCGCAGCAGTGGAGCGTTGTTACTCTCTAGTTGAGTATGCAAAATCCGAAAATAAGTATCACGACTTCCTGTTGAGTTTTGCCAAAGGGGTGAACTCACAAGGTATTAGGGCTGAGACTGATAAGGGGTTGAAGACCATAGTTACGCGTTGTGGGTTGGATTGGAACATAGCAAAACACAAACTGAAGGATCAAAATTGGCGGGTATTAGCTGACAAAAATCTAGAAGAAATGTATTCGGTGGGTTGTTGGGGAGTGCCAACCATATGTTATCGCGATTATCACTTCTGGGGACAGGATAGATTTAGCATCATGGAAAACCAGATCCTAAGAGACGAACAAGGTAAAAAATCATAAGAGTATTTTAAGTGTTGTTCTTTTGATCCGCTAGAGCGAGGTGTAAAAATGCAACAACTGTTTGACGGGAATAAATTAAATACCAAATTATAGCGGCCGATTTAACATGGATCCACGGAGATAATAGTTTGAAAAATTATGTATTGAAGTTCATTTTGACCATGATGGTTTTCAGTAGCAGTTGTACGATAGCTGCCCAGCAAAAACCTAATGTATTAGTGGTGTTGTTAGATGATGTAGGATTTATGGATTTTGGTAGCTATGGTGGAACTACAGCTACACCCAACATTGATAAATTAGCGCAACAAGGGGCCAAGTTTTCTCGGTTTTATACGGCAGCGCAATGCGCGCCAAGCCGTGCCATGTTGATGACGGGCAAAGACAATCATCAAGTGGGTATTGGCTCTATCATAGAATCCTTAGATCCGGCCCTAAGACAATATCCTGCTTACAGCATGATATGGGATGACGATACCCAAACCATGGCAACTCGGTTAAAGGCGTCAGGGTATCAAACTTTTGTTAGTGGTAAGTGGGGCATAGGCGAGTCTGGTGCTAACTTACCCAGTAAGTTTGGATTTGATCGTTCATTTGTATTAGATGCAACGGGCGCGAGCAACTATGACGAGCGTCCATACATTCCAGTTAACACAGCGGCGAGATGGTTTGAAGGCGGAGAGCGGACCACGCTGCCAGATGATTTTTATTCCTCGCGTAATTTAGTCGATAAGCTGATTGATTATATTGATGAGGGTGAAAGTGAGCAGCCCTTTTTTGCATATTTACCGTTTATGGCCATTCACATGCCTTTACAAGTGCCCAAAGAATACATTGAAAAATATAATGGCGTGTTTGATAAAGGCTGGGATGTCATGGGCAAACAGCGTTTAAAAAAAGCCATTGATTTAAAGCTTGTACCCAGTGACACCAAATTAGCTAAAGCATTAAAAACACATCGCAAATGGGACTCATTGTCTGAACCAGAAAAAGCCTACTGGGCCCGTGCCATGCAAGTGAATGCCGGTATGCTAGAAGCGGCAGACTTTCATTTAGGTCGCCTGCTAGCGCGATTAGAAGCGAAGGGCCAATTAGATAATACTCTCGTGATAGTGACATCAGACAACGGACCAGAAGGCAGTACAGTAGGTTTTGACAAAGGCTTACAAGGCGCTGCGTTTAGTGCGTGGATGTCTATGAACAACTGGAGTACCGAATTTGAAGATATAGGGGGTAAAAATGGCCTCACTACCATTGGACCAGAATGGGCTTCCGTGTCATCTGGGCCGTTTAAGCTGTTTAAATTTAATAGTTCAGAAGGCGGGCAACGTGTTCCTCTAATTATTTCGGGCGCGGGCATTATCAATCAAACTGACTTTCTTCAAGGTCGAGCTCATATGGTAGATGTTCTGCCGACTATTCTTGATCTACTTGATATTCCATTCGAGCAAAATGAGCTATACGGCCGAAGTTTGATGCCATTAATTAGCGGCCAGTCACAGCAAGTTTATGGCTCCGATGAGTCTTACGCTATTGAGGTGGGCGGCAATGCATCTTTGTATCGAGGCGACTGGAAAATTGCACGAGTTAATTCTCCTTCAGGGGATGGTCAGTGGCATTTATTTAATTTGGCACTCGATGCAGGTGAAGCTTATGCTTTGGAGGATGAACACCCTGTACTGTTTCAAGCACTGCTAAATGAGTACTTAGCATATGCCGCTGAGATGGGAGTTATTCAACCAAGTTTGGACTCAAATGATAGAGAGCAAGTGATCAAAAACATGATCCGCAAGCAATTAGGGGTGATAGGACCATATCTTTTTTTCATCGTTGCTCTGGTAATAGGTTTGGTTTACTTGCGGAGTCGAAAAAAACTTAACTAATTGCACCACAACATGAATTAATTTAAGGAAAGTGTGATGACCATAAAAAAAATTGGATTAATTATTATCACTGCTTTTGCAGTCACCGTAGTTATTTATTTGGGGCTACCCAAGGCTCTAAATATATTTGGATTGCATCCTCATTATGATATGCCAGCATACGACCTAAGCGGAAAACGAGCCTTGATTGTGACCACTAGTCACGGTGTATTAAGTGAAAAAGTTGGCGACAAAGAGGCCAAAGCAACAGGGGTGTTTAGTTCAGAGTTAAGCATTCCATATTATGCTTTGTTGGATGCGGGTATCGAAGTAGACATTGCATCTATTAAAGGAGGGGAAATTCCTATTGAACCTAACTCTATGGGCTGGCCACTAGCTGCGGCTGAAGATAAGCGCTTTAAAAAAGATGCAGTTGCCTTGGCAAAAATTGCCCACTCTATCCCTATTAGTCAAATTGATGCCACTCAATATGATGTTGTTTTTATGTCTGGAGGCTGGGGAGCCGCCTATGATATGGGGCGTTCCGCTGAATTAGCAGATGTTGTGACCAAAGCAAATGCTAAAGATGCAGTGATTAGTGCTGTGTGCCATGGTGCATTAGGCTTACTCAATGCCAAAGCAAAAGATGGTTCGTCTTTGATTGCAGGGCGAAGTGTAACCGGGGTAACCGATTTGCAGGTAAAACAGCTGGGTATTGATATTACCCCTATGCATCCAGAAACTGAGCTAAGAAAAGCCAAAGCTCATTATGAATCTAATACGGCGTTCCGAGATATATTTGCGACACATGTGGTGGTAGACGGTAATTTAGTCACAGGTCAAAACCAAAATAGCAGTGCAGAAACTGTTCATCGCATTCTTGAAATATTAAGTCAATAATGGCTAAAACATTCACATTTATCTGAGACCATTAAGTGACAGCATGAAAAATTAATATAAATCGTGTACTTCAGAGCTGTTTTATAATGGGTAAGTTGAGAGAATAACTGTTTTTTTCAAGCGTTTAGCCTATTACTTTTAAATAGTGGCTAGCTCTTATCAATTTAAAGAATATAAATGTGTTACGTTATGCCATTTTTTCTGTCCAGGTTAAAATATGAAACTCTACACCGATCTAAACTTCTGAGAATAACAATTCTAAAATTTAGTAATGTTTGAAACTGGTTTGCATTACAACAGGCAGTTTCAAGTACATTTTTGACAGTAGACTCTAATCTAAGAGAAGAAGCTATCGACCTAAAACGGTCGAAAAAGAATTCGAGCTATCAGATTATATTGAGCCAAAATAATTATACGATTTATCAAATTTGACTGACTGCAAAGAGCGAAAAGCAGTCAATGAGTATATTCGGTTTTTGATTGAGCGATCGTCTAAAGCAGACATTAACGCTTTGCATGTGGGATTTTAGGAGCGCTTGCAATATGTGAAATTTTTACCATAGTCACTTGTTAGGTGATGATTGCTATAGCACAATAAACGAACCCGTTTGGTTTGAGTTTGCGGCTAATTCAGCAGTTGCTTGGAATGTGCCAGTTGTTGATGAAATAAAAGTAAGAGTGAAATTACCATTCGAAATAGCTGAATCAACTATGGCTGCATTGCCTTGACTTCCAATCGTTGTGTAAGTGTAGGAACCAGACGAATTAAAGGTATTAACTCCATCACCTAAAACCTTATAAGTCATTGCTGTATTTGAAAATACCACCATCGAAATACCAGCACTTGCGAATGGAGCAGAGCCGTTATCAATTGTCATTTTGTACGATTTACCTGCTAACGAGCTTGGGGCTGGGACGCTAGAATTTGAGTTGCTATCACCATTGCTATTGCTGCTGCCACCGCAACCAGTTGCAAAAAAAATGACGACTAGAAATATTGCACATAATTTTACGGTTTTCATATTTTATCTCTCTACACTATATGGATTAATCAAAATCATATTATAGGCGTGAAAACACCTAACAGGGTTTATGTAGAAGTCTAAGTAATTCCCCAACGTCTACATATATTCAATTATACTAATCTGTCACACAACATTGAGTTAAAAAGCTTTTTTGTACTTTTGCTATCATGTTCCTGTCGGCAACTCACTACATCACTCTCTGATAAATTTGAATTTCTTCCCACCTTGCTTCAACTGGAAGGTGGAATAATCCACCAAGTTATTGTCTGTGCCAAAGATCATGACAATACCAGCCGGATCGAAACGAAACTCATTGGTGGAATATGGTGTGAGCTTAAGTGCACGCTGACCAGGGGACTGTGCCATGATATCGCCACCATTTACCTTAATATTTATTGTAATCGGAATTTTTTGAGAAGCGAACATCCCCTCATATTTAACTAAGTCTCTTTCTGACAGTTCAATGGCTTTTTGCTCAAAGTCTGGAATGTCATAGGGACGACCATAATAAATACTCAAAATGGCTATGCTGATATCGTTCATAGCATAGTTTAAACCGTTGGAAGTAAGGGCAAAAGCTACATCATCAGTTTCAAAATAGCCAGATTGCGAACGAAAACCATCAATGCCCCCGGTATGTCCATAGGCCTTTTTATCGTAGAAAGGGAATTGGAACAGTCCTCGACCAAAACCTTGGTTTTGCTCTTTCATTTTGGCCAGAGAATCGGCAGAAACGAGCTTGCCAGTAAGGAGGCTGGAAAGGAATGTTGTTACCTCAGTGGGGGTAGATATTATGGCTCCAGCACCATGAGGTATGCTCATATCCGTTACCGTGTCCGGTAGCCAAGCTGTTGTGTTATGTGTGTAAGACTTCGCCTGATTTTGTTTTACATTGACTGGCCCACCATACACAGTTCTTTTAAGATTCAACTTTGTTGAAATACGCTTTTGTAGTTGGTTGGCGTAGGTGTCTTGTGTGATGTCTTCTAGGATAAAACCCAGCATAACATAGCCACTATTTGAGTAATTTCCGCCACTGTCTGGTTTGAAGTCACTATCCAAATCCTCGATTAAATTTACCATCTCGGCTTTCGTTTTAGCTTGAGTCATATACTGATTATATTCAGGCGTATTGGTGAAATTGTGGATCCCACTTCTGTGACTTAACAGCATAGAAATCGTGATCTTTTTCGCATTTTTCACTTTAGGATAGTACTTGGCCAGCTTGGTATCCAAGGAGAGTTTACCCTCATCAATCAGCTGAAAAATCATAGTGGAGGTAAAAACTTTGCTTATGGAACCTATCCGGTACTGGGTATCTTTATTGGCTTTTTGTTTATTTTCTACATAAGCAAAGCCGATAGATTTTTGGTAAATGGGTTCACCGTTTTCGAGCACCGCCATACTAAACATAGCCTTTTCATGTGCTTCGAGGGTTTCCAGATATTGATCAAGTTTGGCTTTATCAAAGCCTTGAGCCGAAACACTACTTACGCAAATAAAGAAAATTAAACTAAAGATTTTGTTCATGATGTTTTCCTTGCAGTATGAACTGGTATAAAAAGAGTAAAGGTTAGGTCTGATCTATACAACGAATCATTATTTTGTTGCTGTATGGAGACTAACTTAACATAAGGCTCTATGTCGACAATTCATCTAAAGCGTAAATCCCAGCATCTGAGCTGACCGTCTCCTTACTACTAATTGGGATAGTTTATTGGGTAGAACGTGAACAGCCGCTTTTGGCACAAAGTTCTCCTTCAGGTTTAACACTCGACTGTCCGGTATTAGGCTCGAAGCTGCAAGTCAACTCTGTCCTTATCAACTTCTGCAATTGGCAAATTATAACCAGACATAACTAGCTCCTGT
>NZ_CAJXPA010000122.1 GCF_913058035.1 uncultured Paraglaciecola sp.
GATCAAACAGGGTTTAAAAAACTTTATTGATCCTCTCGATGAACACGATTTAGCAGGCTTGAGTCAAGAACCTTCGATTGACTCAAGAATAGTAAGTCAAACAAACAATGTATGGCAAGTGAGTCACGGTCCGTTTGAAGATGTGAATGCACATTGTTCAGGGGCATGGAGTTTGTTGGTTCAATCAGTAGACCACTTTGTCGTCGAAGCCGACGAACTGATGCGAGCCTTCGACTTTATACCACACTGGCGAATGGACGACCTGATGGTGAGCTTTTCAAATAAAGATGCTGGTGTTGGCTCTCATCTCGATCAATATGACGTATTTATTATTCAAGGCAAAGGCTCAAGACGCTGGCAAGTTGGTTTACCAGGAAATTTTGACAAAATAAGACCACATAAAGACTTATCTCAAATTTCTAGCTTTGAACCTATAATCGATCAAATTCTGTTGCCAGGTGACATAATCTACATCCCAGCCAATCATCCACATAACGGCGTGGCATTGGAGGAGTGTTTAAACTATTCAGTCGGTTTCCGAGCGCCTACACAGCAAGAAATGTTATCTTCATTTGCCGATTTTGCTATTGATAACAATCTCTTCAATGAACGCTATACAGATCAAGAACTTGCCCCCCGTAATTTTAGTGGTGAAATAAAACAGCAGGAAATAGCAAGATTTAAGCACATGCTGCAGCAGTTGTTAGAAACCGAGCAATTTACTAATTGGACAGCTCAATTTTTAAGCCAAGGTGGTGAAAAACAAGATCTTGACGAACAAGATATACAGCACTTTTCTTATCAAGATGTTGATGGCAAACTAAAATCAGGTTCGCAATTTGTTAGGTGTCCCGGCGTTAAAGCTGTTTTCGTTGAGCAGAGCCCTTTTAATAACGAAGATTTTACCTTTTATATTCAAACTGAGGCATTTTCAGTGCCGCTGACAAGCAAAGATTTAGTTTTAGATTTTTTAAACCGACCAACTTTTCACTTAGAAAATACAGACCTAGATAAGAGTAATATATACTTTACACAGTTAGTCGCCACATTGGTCAACGCAGGGTATTGGTACACTGATTAAAAACACCCTTCATATTTTCTATTTGTAAAACGTCGATTTAGAATGCCAAAGTGCGCACCTAAAAAAGCTAAAAGTAAAAGGTAAGGGTAGGTATTTGTAAATGTAATCGAAGGCATGAATGCAGGTTTAACTCAAATATCAATGATGTGTAGCACAAATGAATGACATTGCTAAAAAATACCATACACCAGCCAAAGCAAGATTAAATGACAACTACACCTAATCTTACCTTTGCCATTTTATCCTTGCCTACTCAATGCTCATTGCCAATATTTGTAATGGGTGTTTAGGTTTGAAATTTTCGAACCTTGCCACCTGACTGCGACAGGAATAACCCGTAGCGACTATTTGCTCTGGCTGATATCGACTAACGGCTTGCTGCCAACTTAATTGATAAATACCTGTGGATTCTTCTATGTGACTGGCTTCGTGTCCAAACGTACCTGCCATACCGCAACATCCAACTGACACTGCAGATAGTTTCAAGCCAGATTTTTGGAAAATCTGTTGCCACTGTTTTTCACTGGTAGGTAGAGCCGTTTTTTCGCTACAATGGCCAAACAATGCGTAGTTTTGGGTTTTGCTTTGAGATACTTTCGGTAGTTCAAGCTGCAATAGCCACTCGTGAACGAGATGTACTTTAAATTCGCCACGGGCTTTCCCTAATACTTTTTCATATTCGTCGCGGTAGCAAAGTACCATTGATGGATCGACACCTATCATCGGTAAGTCTAAATCATCTAATTGATTCAAAAAATCTGACGCATCTTTAGCAGTTTTAGCAAACTCCTTCAAAAAACCTTTTACGTGTTGAGGTTTACCGTTTGGCATAAAAGGTAACAACACCGGTTCATAACCTAACTTAGTAATTAGTGTTACCAAAGACTCAACCACTTCTGCGTCGTAAAAACTAGTAAAGGGGTCTTGTACAATACACACTTTTTTCGCTAACTGCGCTGGGCTTAACTTCTGCAGAATCGCTAGGTCAAGCTGAATGGCAACATTTTTATTAAGCCTTTGATTAAGGGTTGGTTGGGATAAAATTGGCGTGTCTATGTAACCAATAAATCGACGTATTGCTTGGTTAACCCAGCCTTGGCGTAAGAAAAAGTTAATAAACCCGGGCGCTTTTGCCATCAAAGGCGCCATTATTTCAATATTGCCAACCAAATGGTCTTTCGCCGGGCGCATATAGCGCTGATAATACATACTTAAAAAACGTGACCTAAATCCTGGTACGTCAACACTAACTGGGCATTGGTTAGAACAAGCTTTGCAAGCTAAACAGCCTTCCATTACTTCTAGCACCTCATGCGAAAAGTCATTATCAACTCTTTTATCAGTACTATTTCTAAAGCGCTCAAACCAACTAGGAGGATCTTCATTATGTTCTAATGCATTGACATCAATATTTTGATTCGACAATAACCTCAGCCACTCACGGACCATACCTGCTCTACCTTTAGGGCTATGGCGTCTGTCACCAGTTATTTTAAAAGAAGGGCACATCGGTGAAGTGGTATCGTAATTAAAGCATAATCCATTACCATTACAGCTCATTACAGGTTCGAAAGATGCTCTAACTTCAATGGGAATCTGCCTATCAAACTCACCACGTTTTTGACCTGAGACTTTAACAAGAGAATCTGTTGACTCTATTGGGGTACATATTTTTCCAGGGTTCATTTTATTGTGTGGGTCAAAAACCGTCTTTATTTTTCTTAGTTCTGTAAATAGCTCTTTACCAAAAAACTGCGGTGAATACTCACTACGATATCCTTTTCCGTGTTCGCCCCACATCAAGCCACCATACTTTGCGACTAATGCAACAACTTGCTCTGAAATGTCTGGCACCATAGCTTCTTGAACAGGGTCACACATATCTAATGCAGGACGCACATGTAATACACCTGCATCTACATGACCAAACATACCGTAATTTAGACCGTGTCCATCTAATAAAGCCCGAAATTCCATGATAAAATCAGCTAAGTTTTCAGGTGGAACAGCCGTGTCCTCGACAAAAGCGATAGGTTTTTTAGAGCCTTTTGTTTTACCCAATAAACCCACTGATTTTTTACGCATAGCGTATATTTTTTGAATATCAGTTTTGTCGTAAGTAATTTGATAACCAATCACGCCTAGATTTTCTGCTACATCTAAGCTAGCACTTAAGGTCGCAATTTTCTGTTCGATATCAATTTGATCGTTACTGTTATACTCCACCATATTTAAGCCGAGTACAATTTTACCTTCTACCTCAGTGATCAAGCTTTCAACCGAATGCCAAATAATATCCTGCTTAGCCAAGTTAAGAACGTTACTATCCACCGTTTCTACTGATGTTGCATTAGCAGCCACCATGCTAGGTGCATGTCTTAAAGCTGACTCAAAAGAATTGTATTTCACATTGACTAAGGCTTTGAAATTGGCAATAGGCGAAATGTTAACTTTTGCTTCTGCCACAAAAACAAGTGAGCCTTCAGAGCCGGTAATCACTCGGCTAATATCTAATGTTGTCAAATCTTTATCAAGCGTGTTCTCTAGATCATACCCTGTTAAAAAGCGGTTTAAACGAGGGAACTTATCTAAAATTTGTTGGCGTTTACCCAGACAAGTATCAAGTAGTTGCTGAGTTATCTTTGCTAAAGGAGTATGTTTTTGACTCAGTATTTTTGCATCGCTGAGTGGCATAGGTGCCGTATTTAAAATAGTGCCATCAGCCATAACCGATGTAATACCCAATATATGATCACTGGTTTTTCCATACACTAAAGATCCCTGTCCTGAAGCGTCAGTGCTGATCATGCCACCAATAGTTGCTCGGCTACTGGTGGAAAGGTCAGGTGCAAAAAAGAATCCCAAAGGTTTTAATGCATCGTTTAACTGGTCTTTAACCACACCGGCTTGCACTCTGGCCCAACTTTGTTGAGTGTTGACCTCTAAAACTTGATTCATATGCCGAGAAACGTCAACAATAATACCACTTGTGAGTGATTGACCATTAGTACCAGTACCACCACCTCTAGCAGAGAACTTAACATTTTCATAAGCATGAGCAGTTTTCCCAATTAGTGATAAATCTTCAACACTTTTAGGAAAAACAACGGCTTGCGGTAACTGTTGATAGATAGAATTATCGGTAGACACAGCAAGTCGGCTCGCATAACTGTATTCAATATCTCCAGAAAATTTGGACTTGCCCAAATGGGTCAAAAAGTCCTGATAATTGCTTTCAATAAGAGCTTGTGGGTCTAACGCTGGCAGCATAGGGAAAATTCAGTAATTGACATATTAATATAACGATGAGTATACCTAAAATGATCATCCCTACTCTATATCACTTTGACATTAGCCCTATTGATTTTTCATATACTGCAAATAGTTTGTAACAACTGAAGATATTCAATTAAAAATGAACTGTTATAATCTTCTACTAGAGCATTTACTTTGACAACATTCAGGAAAATAACATGAAAAAAAATTGTCGCATCGCAATTGGTGCCTTGTTAACGATGTTTGGATTAATATTTTTTGTTTTGCCTGGTTCAATATTCGTTTTGTTATCAGGGTTATTAATGCTCAGTTATGATGTGCCTAAAGCGAGAAACTGGTTGCGCACCTGTCAAAAATTGATGTCAAAGTCAGCTAGGAAATTAGACAAAATTATCCTTGATAAAAAATTAAAGGTTAAAAGTTAAAACTTTCGTACTCTTAATTTTTGTATAACTACAAAAAATGCCGCTGTCGCACAAACGCAAGCGGCCTTTTAAATCTAAAGTTTTACTTTACTTTCCGTGTTTTTCACCAATATACAACCAAGTTTCGACTACCGTATCTGGATTAAGTGACACACTATCGATACCTTGCTCAACTAGCCATTGTGCCAGATCTTCGTGATCAGAAGGGCCCTGACCACAGATACCTACGTATTTACCCCGCTTTTTAGCGGCTTGAATAGCCATAGACAATAAAGCTTTAACCGCAGGGTTACGCTCATCAAATAAGTGAGCAATCAATCCCGAATCACGGTCCAATCCAAGCGTTAGCTGAGTTAAATCGTTGGAGCCAATAGAAAAGCCATCAAACATATCCAAGAATTGGTCAGCCAAAAGTGCATTCGAAGGTAATTCACACATCATAATAACGCGAAGGCCATTTTCACCTTGTACTAACCCTTCTTCAGCAAGCAGCTCCAATACCTTTTTACCTTCTTCAAGAGTACGCACAAAGGGGATCATGATCTCAACGTTAGTTAAGTCCATTTTATTGCGTACCCGTTTTATCGCCTCACACTCCAAGGCAAAACAAGCGCGAAAGTCTTCAGAAATATAACGACTGGCACCACGAAAACCCAGCATAGGGTTTTCTTCATCAGGTTCATACTGATAACCGCCAACTAAATTAAAGTATTCATTAGACTTAAAATCAGACATACGTACTATGACTTTTTCAGGCGAAAACGCCGAAGCGATAGTTGAAATACCTTCGACTAATTTTTCGATGTAAAACTCTACTGGTGAAGCATAACCCGCTATGATGTCAGTGATTTCTTTCTTTAATTCGTTAGGTTGATGATCAAAATCAAGTAACGCTTTAGGGTGAACCCCAATCATGCGGTTGATAATAAATTCGAGTCGCGCCAATCCCACACCAGAATGAGGTAGACGAGCAAAGTCGAAAGCTCTGTCTGGATTACCCACATTCATCATAACTTTTAGTGGGATATCTGGCATTGAATCAATCTGCGATGTCACAACATCAAAGTCCAGCACATCACCGTAGATAAACCCTGTGTCACCTTCGGCACAAGACACAGTGATATTGTCTCCATTTTCGATTGAAGCGGTGGCATTACCACAACCGACTACCGCAGGAATGCCTAATTCTCTGGCAATAATAGCAGCATGACATGTTCGACCGCCACGGTTAGTTACAATTGCAGAAGCTTTTTTCATGATGGGCTCCCAATCGGGATCAGTCATATCAGTAACTAACACATCACCCGCTTGGATCTTGTCCATTTCTTCGACGCCTTTGAGCACTTTTGCCACGCCAGCACCAATCTTGTGACCGATCGCTCTTCCTTCACAGACAACCTTGGCTTTTCCTTTTAACATATAGCGTTCTATGACTTGCATATCTTCGCGACTACGCACAGTCTCTGGGCGTGCTTGCACTATATAAAGTTTGCCGTCTATGCCATCTTTGGCCCATTCAATATCCATTGGCCGTTTGTAATGTTTTTCTATAATGACGGCTTGTTTGGCTAATTCCATTACTTCATCATCATTGAGTGAAAACCGGCGACTATCCGCGGTATCAATATCAACAATATCAACTTGTTTACCGTGCTCTAGGTCATCCGAATAAATCATCTTGGTGAGTTTACTACCCAAATTCCTGCGAACTACAGCTGGAAAGCCTTTTGCCAAAGTTGGTTTGTGTACATAAAATTCGTCTGGATTGACCGCGCCTTGAACTACCATTTCGCCCAAACCATAAGATGATGTGATAAACACTACTTCTTCAAAACCAGACTCGGTATCAATTGAGAACATTACGCCCGAAGAGGCGCAATCGCTTCGTACCATACGTTGAATGCCTGCAGACAAAGCTACACCTTTGTGGTCATAACCTTGATGCACTCGATAAGAAATAGCTCTGTCGTTAAATAACGAGGCAAATACGTGTTTAATAGCGACCATCACTGCGTCGTAGCCTTTCACATTTAAAAAAGTTTCTTGTTGCCCAGCAAAAGAAGCATCTGGCATATCTTCTGCTGTTGCTGAAGAACGAACTGCAAAAGAAGCCTCATCACCTGCTTCACCTTGTAATGTTTTAAATGCAATACGTATAGCGCTTTCTAGCTCGGGTAAAAAAGGTGTTTCAATGATCCAGTTACGGATCGTTTCGCCAGCTTCACCCAGCGCTGCAATGTCCTCAACATCTAAGTCGTCTAACAAAACATGGATCCGAGCTTCTAAACCACTTTGTTCGAGAAATAAATTAAATGCATGAGCGGTGGTCGCGAATCCTCCAGGCACTTGCACCCCTGCATTGGCCAAATTAGAAATCATCTCTCCCAACGATGCGTTTTTGCCGCCAACGACTCCAACGTCTCCCATTCCCAGCTGTTGGTACCATAAAACGTGTTCTTGCATTCTCACTTTCTCCAAATGATTGTTTGGTTATTTTATTATCGTGTTAGTTTAGGCTAATCATCTTAGATAAACTGTTAAAAACAGAATAAAAAATGACTTTCTTATAACGCCATTTAGTTTGTAGTGGTGATTTTAAGATGTTGTTATCCTGAAAGTAAAATTTAATTATTTTTCGTAATTAAATTACAACAATGTTAAGGAAATGTTTTGAGATCTGCCTATTATATTTCAGACGGAACGGCTATTACTTCAGAGGTATTTGGCCACGCATTGCTCTCCCTGTTTACGATCGAGTTCAAACACATTACTGTTCCCTTTGTCGAAACAACTGAACATGCTGAAGAGGTCATTCAAAAAATATCTGAAAGTTTTCAAGATGATGGTCAGAGGCCATTGGTCTTTTACACCATCGTCAATATCGAAGTCAGAAAAATCGTTTCAAAGTCGGTGGGCATTAATTACAATTTTCTTGACCAATTTGTTACACCATTAGAAAAAGTGTTAGGTGTGCCGTCTAAACCAGAAAAACACCGTACTCACAGTATTCATGAAAAAACCTATGATATTCGAATTGAAGCAGTAAACTATGCACTAGCCAATGATGATGGGTCTAACTTAAAAGATTATAACGAGGCTGACATCATTTTGGTGGGCGTATCTAGGTCGGGTAAAACACCCACCAGTCTTTATTTAGCATTACAATATGGCATCAAAGCAGCTAACTACCCTTTCACCGAAGATGATATGGGAGATATTCTGCGTTTACCTGCATCTTTGCGGGGTTTTAAAAATAAGTTATTTGGGCTGACTATTCAGGCAGATAGGTTGCATCAAATACGCTCAGAGCGACGAGCGAATAGTAAGTATGCATCGTTGCAGCAATGTCGTATGGAGTTGCGAGAAGTGGAAAATTTATATCGAAAGGAAAAAATCCCGTTTCTGAACAGCACAAAGTTCTCGATTGAAGAGATTTCAGCCAAAATATTGGCTCAAACTGGTTTACAAAGAAAGAAGTATTAAGGAATAACCAATATGTTCAGTCATTTTGACCCTTCATTATTAAAATTTATGCGAGGCTTACAAGCCAACAACGAACGTGAATGGTTTAATGATCATAAACAACAATATGAAGACCACGTCCGTTCCCCTGCTCTCGCTTTCATAGAACAAATGGAACAATGGATCCCACTTATTTCTCCACATTATGAAGCCAGCCCTAAAAAAATCGGCGGTTCACTGATGCGTGTTTATCGAGACGTCAGGTTCTCTAAAAATAAAGCCCCGTACAAAACAAATGTAGGCATAAAGTTCCGTCATGAGGTGGGGAAAAGTGCTCATGCCCCAGGTTTTTATTTGCATATCGCCGCTGATAAAATTTTTTTAGGTGTTGGAATTTGGCAGCCAGATAGAGAGCCTTTATCTGCTATTCGAGACCATATCGTAACCAAACCGGGACCATATTTAGATGCCATTGAGCATCAGCCATTTACTGAGTTTTACCAGCTTGCAGGCACTAAACTGATCAGGCCTCCGAAGGGTTATGACAAGGAAAATACGTTGATTGAAGAAATAAAACGCAAGGATTTTATTGCTCTATGCCAACTAGAAGAAAGTGAACTATATCAGCCAGATTTTTGCAAGATGGTGGCTAGTCGTTTTGCACGAGCTCAGCCATTTCAAAAGTTTATTTGTGAAGCGCTAGGACTAAGATTCTGATGGATTTACTGTGGCTTTGGCTCTGCCACCTGTAACTCTGTTTGCACGTCCCTCATCTTTAGCTTTTTCTGCTCTGCGCCTTCTTGCTTCTTTGGGGTCAGCAATAAGAGGTCGATAAATTTCAATCCTATCACCCTTTTTAGGCAGGTCAGTCAATTTGCATGTGCGATTCCAAATACCTACTTTTAAAACTTCAAGATTAATATCTGGGAATCGTTTTACAATACCTGAGGCCAAAATAGCTTGTTCAACCGTTGCACCTTTTTCAACGACAACTTCAAGTAAAGCTTGTTTTTTTGGCGTACCGTATGCCACTTCAAGTGATATTTGTTGGTCTGTCATATTTTTTGACCGTAAACCTGTTTTGCGCGCTCAGTAAAAGCAACCACCATATTAGCAGCAATTGAATTGAAAACCCGTCCAAACGCCATTTCAACTATCTTACTAGAAAAATCAAAGTCCAAATTTAACTCTATTTTACATCCCGACTCACTCAATGACTTAATTGTCCAACCCCCAGTTAATCGTGAAAAAGGCCCATCGACTAAGTTCATTTGGATAAACTCGCCGCGCTTTAAGGAGTTATGTGTGGTAAACCACTGCCTGACACCGGCTTTAGAAATCAGCAGCGATGCAAGCATGGTATCGTTGTCTTGTTCTAACACCTTGGTTTCTGAGCAACCAGGAATAAATTTAGGGTATTGTTCTACATCATTGATTAAATCAAACATTGATTCAGCACTGTAGCCAACTAACGCACTGCGAGACACATTCGCCATTCTCTCTCCAAAACAGTTCAAATTTTAAAACTTCATTAGATTAACACAAGTCAATCGAGGTTTTGATCCAATAGTTTTTCAATACAGTGGATTTTTAGTTGTGCCACTTCATACAATCTTTATAATAGCTCCCATGAATAAAAAGAAGTCAAAATCAGCAGATAGTACCATTGCGCTTAATAAAAAAGCCCGACACGAATACAATCTTGAGGACAAACTAGAATGTGGTATGTCATTGCAAGGTTGGGAAGTGAAAAGCATTCGCTCTGGTAAAGTTAATATATCAGAAAGTTACGTCGCCATAGACAAAGGTGAAGCCTTTCTAATTGGTTCAACCATCCAACCGCTAAACCAGGCATCTAGCCACGTAGTATGTGAGCCTACACGTAAACGTAAACTCTTACTCAAACAACGGGAGTTAGATAAATTAATCGGCTCAGTTGAACGACAAGGGTATTCGATAATTGCCACAGCTATGTATTGGAAGAAAAACTGGGTAAAGGTCGAGGTTTATTTAGGTAAGGGTAAACATGAGCATGACAAACGAGACGCAGTTAAGGACCGTGACTGGGCCCGTGATAAAGAACGTATGATGAAACATAGCGTTTAAAACATTTATTTAAAATAACATCTACTATCACAAGGTTATAATAGTTGACTTCTAACTGATGTAGCCCTGTGGTATCCATTAACTCGGCAATTATTTAGGTACATGTCACTTAATAGCAAACTTACTCATAAAATTGTATTTAATCCAAGTATTTTACTTGTATTTGTATTGCTAGCATTCTGTTGGTTGCCTCTCAAATTTTATTAGATTGTCGATATTGATAAGCATTTGATATCGTTGTCTAGGTCAATTATACATTTTATTAGAATGTGAAATTTATCGGTCATATTCATAACGTCAATAGCACCACTATATTTAACGTATTCTGACAGACACATATTGCTATCTAGTAATCATCGCACAGCAGTTGTGATAACTAGATCATTATCATTAAACGCTCAGCATTAGTAAGCAATCAGATACTCAGCTATCGATTTTCAGTGTAGTGCTTACAATGTGAGCCATTAAGGTAAATAAAATGATGTATGGTGTTCCTTGTCACTACACTATCCCAATTACAGTCATGTGAGATTGGGTTTCATATCACTAACCCTTAGGATTATTTATGTTTAGTCAAGCAATTGTTAGAACACCATGCAAAGCAATGTTAGAGGGCCTTACTGAAGCTGAAATGGGCTTACCAGATTACGATTTAGCATGCGAACAACATAAAGGGTATATTGCAGCTTTAAAGGAGTGCGGTTTACAAGTGACTGTTTTACCACCATTAGAAAATTATCCTGACTCTTGTTTTGTCGAAGATGTTGCCCTACTGACATCAAAATGTGCAATTCTTACCCAACCTGGTGCACTAAGTCGATCTGGAGAAGTGCAGCATATAGTCAAAGCAGTTGAACAATTCTACCCTAAACCCGATCATATCGATCTGCCCGGTACTATAGAAGCTGGCGATATTATGATGGTTGGAAGTCACTTTTATATTGGTTTATCGGCACGTACCAATGTTCAAGGCGCTGAACAAATTATTAACATACTGGGCAAATACAACTTGAGTGGTTCTATGGTCGAAATGTCTGAATTATTACATTTGAAGACAGGCGTGAATTATCTAGAAAACAATAATTTATTGACCTTTGGTGAGATGCACAACCATCCTTATTTCAGCCAATTTAAGCGTTTTGAAATAGCCAAAGAAGAAAGTTATGCTGCCAATAGTGTATGGGTAAATGGAACTATATTAGTACCCAAAGGTTTCCCTAAGGCCCTGAAAACGATCCAACAATTAGGTTATCCAACACTGGAAGTATCAGTTTCGGAATTTCAAAAACTAGATGGTGGATTAAGCTGCTTGTCACTACGATTTTGATTAACAGTCAAATTTGAAGGCACTTAACAACTATAAATTAAATATTTTTAGTTGTTGTTTTATAATTGATAATCACAAATTTTTGTCTTCGTGATGTTTTTTATAACGCTTAGTTAATTTTACTCCACGAACTTGATCAATAATTAACGCCCAAAACGGCGACGCAGTTACTTTGGGCGACTTACCCTGTGAAATCCTGCGTAGTTGTTGTTTAACTAATGCCATAGTAGCTAAACCGCTAAGCGTTTTATCTTTCCAATTAACTGCAGGTGTATGACTAAACACCGCGGTGTTATTTTGCCATTGATTTGGTAAATCTGGAGTTAAAGCCAGAGCACTAGCCATTCCCACTAATTCCACGCCACTATCAACAACTTTTTTAGCCACAGCATATCGACTTACACCACCTGTTGTCATAATAGGTACGGATACGTTATTAGCAATTTTACTAGCAAACTCTAAGAAATAAGCCTCTCTTGCTAGCGTTCTTCCATCTGCGGTACGGCCCTGCATTGCTGGCGCTTCATAACTGCCGCCAGATAGTTCAACACAATCAATGTTCAAGTCACCGAGCATTTTTACTACTAATTCAGCATCATCTATATCAAAACCACCACGTTGAAAGTCTGCCGAATTAAGCTTAACCGCGACCGCAAAACTATCGTTGCATGCCGCTTTCACTGATTTAACTATTTGAATCAATAGACGAGCACGATTTTCAAGACTGCCACCCCATTTGTCATTTCTTATATTAGTCAGTGGTGATAAAAATTGCGCAAGCAAATATCCATGAGCAGCATGAACTTCAACTCCATCAAAACCCGATTGCTCAGCCCGAATAGCGGTTATAGTAAATCGTTGAATAACATCTTGTATTTCAGACTCATCCATTGGTTTAGGCGTACAAAACATAGCTGAATGTTTACCCATATTTAACGCCACATTAGAGGGAGATAAGACCTTACCGCCCATTTTTTTAAATACTTGGCGTCCTGGATGATTAATTTGCATCCATATTTTAGTGTTGTTAGTTTTTGACAATCTTGCTAAGTCAATAAATGAAGTTAAATCCGTATCCTCTTCTAAGACCACACCAGCTGGGCCAGTCATAGCTAGGTGATCTACCATCACATTTCCAGTAATGATTAGTCCAACACCACCGTCAGCCCAAGACTTATATAGACGTTTAAGTTCATCACCTGGCAAATGTTCAAAGGTGGCTAGATTTTCTTCCATAGCAGCTTTAACCAAACGATTTTTTATTATTTGACCGTTGGGTAATGTAAATGAAGTGAAAATTGAAGATGCCATATCAGAGTCTACTAATCTTGCTTAGTTTATAAACAATATATTGGGATTGATACAACACACACAAGGTTTGTGACAACATTTGCATAAACACTATATTCACAGCTAACCAGCCTATGCTAGAATGTATGAGTTGGTTGTTTGCAGCCAACGCCTTGGGGCTGATTCTGGATTCGACAGGACTCTAGACGCTTTAGGTGCATGCAGAGGAGCGGTTTGCCTCTATAAAAGCCGCATTTAAATAGTCGCAAACGACGAAAACTACGCACTAGCCGCTTAATACCCGGCAGTGCCCTTCCACTCATACTTTTTCTGCTAGTAGAGGTTCGGAAGGTCATCCCAGCAGGATAGCGAGGGAACCTTGTCTAAGGGTGAACCGCGAAATAGTATTAGGCCAGCTGCAACGAAATCCTGTTTGTCGGAGTTCCACGTAGTTAAATAAAAGACAAAATAAGCATGTAGTACCGACAGTTGACGTGTTCTGGACGCGGGTTCGAGTCCCGCCAGCTCCACCAAAAAATAAAAAAGGCTTATCGAAAGATAGGCCTTTTTTTTGCTCTATTGGAAATTAGACTCCTGCTAATAAATCCTTCAAATTACACTCATATACAATCTAACTTGATGAGAACCTCTGAATAAAATGTATATTTTTGAGTTTCCTAAAAGATATGCGCATAAATTTAATCTACTAACATCTTTCTTAATAAAAAGCTTAAAAAAGTACTTTTTGAGCGAACATCAACACGGGGCTAAAGCCCCACGGCACATTAACTAAAGTTAAAGTTAAGAGTCAAAAATTTATTAATATCCAGCAGAATCCACACAAAAAATTATTATAGATGCGTAAAATACATACAATAATCAGTATCTTCTGAACAAACATTGCGCTAATGTTAAATCTATGTAAATT
>NZ_CAJXPA010000123.1 GCF_913058035.1 uncultured Paraglaciecola sp.
CTGTAACCATTTTTTTGCAATAATATGTCAAGCTGGGTAAGTAAACGGCTATCGTCTTCTACTATTAATATGCGCATTGAGTGCCTATATTTCCTGTACGTTTATATCTGCTAGACAGCATTTCTTCCAGCACAATGGATATCTGATTAATCCCTCTTCTTCTTTTTACTCACTTTCCCTGATTTTTTGTCAACATCTACAGATACCACTCGACCAGATTTTTGTAGAACTTTAACTCGATATCTACTTTTACTTTGATCGACTTTTAATACCCTACCACTGATTTTTTGTTGCGCTTTTTTTGCTGCTTCAGATTTTGTTTTGGGTACAGACTTAGTATTTTGAGCACAAACATGAGTGATGTTTAACGATATCGCCGTCAAACAAACAATCATAAATCTAATGTAAGGATTCTGCTTCAAAGTTCAGCTCTTATTGGTTGTTGTTAACACATGTGTTTATAAAGGTCATTAATCGACTTAAAAGCAATAACTATTTATGACATGAGATTAAAATATCTAATAATCATACATTTTGTCTTTCCATAAATACGAATATACTATTTGCTGAGCCATTTTAAAACTGTCTAATGTGCGAATATAAGTGGTCTTTGTATTCGCAACCACACTGTTTTGTTGTTTAAGTTGGTAGTTGGGTAAACAATAAACACATGCTTAGTTTTTTTAATACTTGGTGGACATTCACATATTTGAAGAAAGGGAGCGAATCTATGACCTTAGCTTTAAGTTCGCCACAGTGAGTTATATCGATATTAAGATATCTACTACAGTAATGTGTTGATGACACGTGAGTGAGCAATGAAGGGAGCAATATACTTATTTTAAACATCTCAGCTGTTCACCCGAATGTTACTTTAGGGCAATACTAATATGTTGAGTATGAATTCTAGCTGAATTAGGCTTAAACGAACATTTACGCTATAAGTAAAGCGACCTCAACAGCTGTAAATTCTTTGATTTTAGATATTTACTATGCCAAAAAAATTATGTGCTGTATTAACAAATATATGAATTATTCAAACCATAAGATGACTATTGGGTTCTTGATTAAAAATCTATTTTCTTACGCAACACTTTAGTCTGACCAGATTTCACTTTACTGTCTACACGCTTTCTTTGAGCATTTTTACTGGGTTTGGTAGCACGACGGGCCTTCTGCAGTTTTCCAGCTTCTACCAGTATTTCAGTCAGCCTTTCAAATGCATCTTGTTTATTCATTTCCTGAGTGCGGTGGCTTTGAGCTTTGATGATCAAAACACCTTCTTGGGTGATACGTTTATCTTTGCCTGAGAGCAGTTTTTGTTTGACGTATTCAGGTATATCCGCAATTTGAATGTCAAACCTTAAATGAATCGCACTAGACACTTTGTTCACATTTTGACCGCCAGCACCCTGAGCGCGCATAGCACTCAAATCTATAGCGGGGATCAGTAAATCAATGTTCGGCTTGTAACTCATTTAAGACTCTTCAACAATCTAAGGCAGTACTTTTTTGTAAGGTTTTACGACCACTTTTTGATACACGCCTGCGCTAGCATAAGGGTCAGTGTCTGCCCATTGCTGAGCTTCTTCTAAACTTTCAAATTCGGCGATCACCAATGAGCCAGTAAAACCAGCCTCGCCTGGATCTTCGTTGTCGATTGCAGGGCAGGGACCCGCTACTAAGACACGTCCTTGGTCAACCAATAACTGAATACGCTCAAGGTGTGCAGCACGAGTCTGTTTGCGAAGAGCCAAGCTATCTTCAATATCTTCTGAATAAATTACATACCACATAGTAACATCCTATAAATTATGAAAACAAACGGCTACTTGTGAGTAGCTGCTTTCATTTCTTTCACAAAGCTTTTAAGTTTTTCCAGCATGACGTCTGGCTGGCTTAGGTTTTCAGCAATAATATTGACTGTTGCCGAGCCAGAAATAGCGCCTGCAGCACCAGATTGAATGGCGTCTTCCACTTGTGCTGGTGTTGATATTCCAAAACCAAGTAATGGTGGAGCAACTTTATATTGAGTGAGTTTGTCTATTAATTCACTGGCAGGGATAGTTACCGCTGTCTCAGCCCCCGTGACGCCAGCACGACCTAACAAGTAGGTATATCCTTGGGATTTCTTACCAATCTGTGCAAACGTTTCATCACTTGCATTAGGCGGAGCGATCAAAATTTGTTTAATACCTGTTTGCTCGGCAATGGCAATAAAGCGGTCGGCTTCACGTAACGGAACATCAGCAATCAAAATGGAATCAACCCCGGCTTTGGCCGCATCTTGATAGAACTTTTCGATGCTGCGTTTAAGTATCAGGTTGCTGTATAGCAATAACCCAATAGGTATGTCTGCATATGTTTCTCGCACTTGACGAATAATTTCAAAACAATCATCTGTTTTAATCTTATTCGATAGAGCACGAATACTGGCTTTTTGAATAGTGGGTCCGTCAGCAATAGGGTCAGAATAAGGGAAACCTAATTCTAATCCATCTGCACCCCCTTCAACCAATGCTTTAATAATGTTCACTGAGGTTTGAATATCTGGATCTCCAACCATAACAAAAGGCACAAATGCACCTTCATTTTTTGCATCAAGTTGTTCGAACATCGAAGCGTAGCGGTCAATAGAATCAATCATGGCTTTGATCTCCTAAAATACTGCGGACATGCTCTAGATCTTTGTCTCCACGTCCAGATAAATTTACCACTATAATAGTGTCATCTTCTGCTTCATCAGCCATGTTTAAAGCATGTGCAAGGGCATGTGCAGGCTCAAGGGCAGGAATAATGCCTTCTTTTTGGGATAAAAGTTGAAATGCATTAAGGGCTTCCTCATCTGTTACAGATTCATACTCTGCACGACCGATGTCATATAGATGGGCGTGTTGTGGACCAACAGCTGGGTAATCAAGACCGGCAGAAACTGAGTACGACTCTTCAATCTGTCCGTCGCTATCTTGCATGATATAACTGAACGCGCCATGTAAGACACCTGTAGTACCTTTGCCAATTGCTGCGCCGTGGTCTTTGGTGTGAACTCCTTTCCCAGCTGGTTCAACGCCAATTAATCTAACGCTGGGCTCATCAATAAAATCGGCAAACATACCAATTGCATTTGAACCGCCACCTACACAAGCAACAATTGCGTCGGGTAAACGTCCTTCTTTTTCCATGATTTGTGCGCGAGTTTCTTCACCAATCATACGATGAAACTCACGGACTATAGTAGGGAACGGATGGGGTCCTGCAGCTGTGCCTAATAAATAATGGGCTTTGTCATAGCTTGCAGACCAGTCGCGCATAGCTTCGTTAACGGCATCTTTTAAAGTGCCAGAGCCCGAATTAACTGGAATAACTTTTGCACCCATTAAACGCATTCTGAATACGTTAGGTGCTTGGCGTTCCATGTCTTTGGCACCCATATAAATTCGTGCTTTTAAGCCTAGCAATGCACAAGCTAATGCAGTCGCTACGCCATGCTGCCCTGCGCCAGTTTCGGCGATGACTTCGGTTTTGCCCATGCGTTTAGTTAACAACGCTTGACCCAATACTTGATTGGTTTTGTGCGCGCCACCATGTAATAAATCTTCACGCTTAAGGTAGAGTTTTACTTTGGGGTTGCTGACTAAGTTTCTGGACAAAGTCATAGCTGTTGGACGGCCTGCATAATCTTTTAATAAACCCATAAATTCAGCTTGGAATTCTGGGTCTTTCTGAGCATCAATAAAAACTTGCTCGAGTTGGTCGAGTGCAGGCATTAGCAACTCGGGTACATACATACCGCCGTAGTCACCAAATTTACTGTCTAAATGATTCATCTATTTCTCACTTTTTAAAACGGTTTGTTTTAGCTACGAGCTAAATTAATAATGATTTACTTTAAGCTCTTCACTCGAAGTAAAATAGTCGCGACTACTTTCAATACTCTCTAAGTTGGCTAAAAGCTAAATTAATTTTGTCTTGCTGCTTAATACCCGGTGCACTTTCCACTCCAGAATTTAAGTCGAGCATGGCAACCTGCAAATTAGCTGCTTGTTTAATATTGTCTGGGGTAATGCCTCCAGCAAGCACAATGTAAGACTTGTCGGTTATTGCATCTAGTAATTGCCAACTAAAGCTTTGGCCTGTACCACCTGACTGTTCACCAATTTGGCAATCCAAAAGAAAGTAGTCAACGTCACTTTCCTCCAGTGTGGGTAATGTATTTTTCACCCCTTTGGCTATCCAAATCTGGCACTGTGCAGGCAATTTGATACGCAGACTGTCGATATAAGTTTGGTTTTCTTGACCATGTAGCTGAACCGCCGCCAACCGTAGTTCTTTTGCATAACTTATCACCTGCTCAATAGGAGCGTTAACAAACACCCCGACATAATAAAATGGCACAGCATAAGTAATTTGTTTGGCTTGCTCTAAAGTCACAAAACGTTTAGATTTTTCGGCAAAAATCAAACCTGCAAAACTGGCAGGGCTATCTTTGACTAATTTAGCTCCAGATAAACTGGTTGTACCACAAATTTTTATTGTTCCGTATATCAATTGTTTGGCAGCTAATTGCATATCCTTTTCGCCCATCAATGAACTACCTACTAAAAATGCGTCAACAAGTGGCGCTAATCTGCGAACATCTTGATGGGTATAAATACCCGACTCAGAGATGATTACATGTTCATGTTTAGCATGTTGTTCTATTAGAGGCACCAAACGCTCAGTCGTTGCTAAATCGGTACTAAGATCGCGTAAGTCGCGGTTATTGATGCCAATAATTTTAGCTTTCAGGTCACAGGCTCTTAATACTTCTTCTTCATTGCTGACTTCGGTCAATACGTCAAGTTGGTATTGCTCGGCGATATTTGCCAATTCGGTATATTGTTCATCGCTAAGGACAGATAGCATAAGCAATACCGCATCAGCATTATGATGACGAGCCAAATAAATTTGATAAGGTTCAACAAAAAAATCTTTGTTAATGACAGGCTGGCTCACACCAGCGCGAATATACTCTAGGTATTCAAACTTACCTTGAAAATATTTCTCATCTGTTAACACGGAGATACAAGCAGCAAATGGACTGTAAGCTTGAATTACTTCGTCTAAGTCAAAGTTTTCACGAATTATTCCTTTGGACGGCGACGCTTTTTTACACTCCAATATAAAGCTAGCATTTGGCTGCGCCAACGCATCAAAAAAGCTTCTGTCTGAAGGTGTTAAGCTGCCAATAAAATTTGCTAGCGGAAAATCAATTTTGCGTTGAGCGATTTCTTGTTTTTTGTCTAGGACGATTTTTTCTAATACATTGGCCATTTTTGTTAACAGTGTCCTTTATTGATTTTGGCTGATGGAAGCCGATAGTTTAATTGTGGCTAATGGAAGTTGTTGCTGCATAGCATTAATTGCCATCTCAGCCCCTTGTGCGAAGGTTTGTACTTTGCCACATAATTTTAATAGTGCAGCTGTGTTCATCGCCACAGCAGCTTGATGCGCTGCTTGGCCTTTACCAGCTAACACGTTTTCAATTAGGATTTTATTTTCTTCAGGCTCGCCACCTTCAATGGCGTCTAACGGATAACTTTCAAGTCCAAAGTCAGCGGGAGAAACACTGCTTTGTATCAATTCGTCACCATCCACTTCCACTATTTGTGTATTGCCATGTAAAGCAAACTCATCTAATCCACTACCATGCACTACCATGGCTTTTTTATAACCCAATATCTGCAAGGTTTTGGCAAAGGGCATCAGCAACTCTTCAGCATAAACACCAATAATTATGTGAGTAGGACGGGCTGGATTAACCAAAGGACCTAGCAAGTTAAATAAGGTGCGAGTTTTCAAGGTGGTGCGCACTGGCATCGCATGGCGAATACCCGAGTGATAATTTGGCGCAAACAAAAAACATAAATTTGATTGGTCTAAACATCGACGCGCTGTGTCTGCAGGCATAGTTAATTCTAAATCAAATGCTTTGAATAAGTCAGCGGAACCAGATTTGCTCGAGACACTACGATTACCGTGTTTAGCAACTTTTACACCACAGCTTGCAGCTACTATAGCTGACGCAGATGAGATATTAATGGTATTATGACCATCACCTCCTGTTCCCACAATATCAGCAAATTCGTAATCTGGGCGAGCAAATGCACCTGCGTTAGCTATAAGTGCAACAGCGGCTCCAGCAATTTCTTCCGGTTGCTCACCTTTAATTTTTAGTGCAGTAAGCAAAGAGGATAAAACAATATCGTCCACCTGACCGGTAATTACTTGTGAAAATACTTCAGTGACATCACTGAGCTTCAAGTCTTGGCCTTGATAGAGTTGTTGAAGAATTGTTTGGATCATCTGGTTCATGGGGTCTAAACCTTATCTTGGGTCAGGAATTCAATACTTTGCATAAGCAACTGGCTACCATGTGAAGTCAAAATAGATTCTGGGTGAAATTGAAAGCCTAGCATTTTATCTTCCAGGTGCACCACTGCCATAGGGATGTCTGCAAAATTTGCCAATACAGTTAATTCCTCGGGTATGTTACTAGCCATTAAAGAATGATAGCGAGCAACAGGCAAAGGCTGTGGCATGTTATTAAACATTTTATCAGCACAGTGTTCAATCAAAGATGACTTACCATGCATCACTTTTTCTGCTCGAATAATATTTCCTCCATAAGATTCAACGATCGCCTGATGCCCCAAACAAATTCCTAATACTGGGAATTGGCCTTTCACTAAGTTTAGTAACTCTAACATTGAGCCCGCTTGCGAAGGATTACCTGGTCCAGGTGATAACATCAACATTACTTGTTTAACTTGACTGTTTCTGTCAATTTGTTGTGATTTGTTTTGCATTTTTTGTAAAATGACATCAGCCGAAACGCTATTGCGATACACTATTAATTCAAGGCCTAATGTTCTTAATTCATCCACCAAGTTATAAGTAAATGAGTCAAAGTTATCCAGTAAAAATACACAAATTTGTTTATTGGTTTGAACTGCTTGTGACGTCATTATACTGCTCCTTTTGCTTTGACAGTGGTTGATTGCGAACTTGATATAATGGCACCTATTACCGCTTGTGCTTTACTTCGAGTTTCATCAGCCTCTGACTGTGGGTCAGAGTCATACACTACGCCTGCACCTGCCTGTATATAGGCAGTATCATTTTGTACAAATGCTGAACGAATAACGATGCATGTATCCATATCACCTTGACTATTAATGTAACCCACTGCGCCTCCGTAACTGCCGCGTCGTTGTTTTTCAACCTGACGGATCAATGTGGCAGCGCTGACTTTTGGTGCGCCGACTAACGTGCCCATATTCATACAAGCTTGGTAAGCGTTAAGCGCATCTAAATCATCACGTAATTGCCCAACTACTCGAGAAACCAAGTGCATCACATGGGAGTAGCGGTCAACTTTAAGTAAATCGGTAACATATCGTGATCCAGGTCTACACACTTTAGCTACGTCATTACGAGCTAAATCGACCAGCATTATATGTTCGGCGCGTTCTTTTTGATCTTCTTGTAAGTTGAGTTCTAAACGAGAGTCCAAATCTAGGTCGATACTTCCGTCTGCTCGTTTACCTCTTGGGCGAGTTCCAGCAATAGGGTAAATTTCGACTTGATTAGTTTGTTTGGTGTACTTTAATGCTGACTCAGGTGATGCGCCAAACATACAAAAATTATCGTCTTGTAAAAAAAACATGTAAGGACTTGGATTTTGTTGTTTTAAGGCACGATAAGCGTCATGAGGATGTAGACAGGGCAGACTAAAAGTACGCGAAGGGACTACTTGGAAAATATCACCAGCCAATATATTTTCTTTAAGCCTAATTACATCATCTATATATTCTTGATCGGATTTATTGACTAATAAGTCATCAACAGTCACAGCTGTTTTTACTTTTTCAGGATCACTTTGGGGTTTCATTGTGGCCAATTTATGTTTGACTTGTTCTAATCGTTGACTCACTGAGAAATAGTTATTGCCAACATCTTTGCCACTAAACACACTACCAATAATTTCGCTTTGTTTTGTTTGGTGGTCGATAATCACCAACGTTTCTGCTAGATAAAACACAAAATCTGGACAGTTATTAGAGCTTTCTTCAACTTCTGGTAGTTTTTCAAAACTGGCTAATAAATCATATGCTAAAGCACCACCCAAAAATACCGCATGAGGGTGTTGGCGAATAGCGGTAATTTTATTGGTGATCAATCTTAAAGCATCAAATACTGCAGGGGCTTTTAAACGACGGTCCTCATCAAGCTCTGCATCGGGTGCTGGAAATGTAAGGGTTACTAAGCCGTTTTTTGAGTCATACTCATGTATCACACCAACCGGACAGTATTTATCAAACATCGGCAATACAGCGTGGCCATTGTCTGATAATGCTTGACAATAGACTTGTTGGCCTCGGCATTCTAATTTAATTGCAGCGTCAACCAACAACAAACTTTTAAGATCATCTTTACTATCTATTTCGGCAGATTCTAATAGTAAATTATTACTTCGACCTTGGCATAGGTATTGAAATGCCATAAGTGGGTCGGCCACGTAATCGGCGGCTACTATTAATGTTTCTACTTTGCCAAACTGCTCTGTTAACTGGGCTAAACTCATCTTTTGATTCTCTATAACAATTTATCTTGAAGAGCAGACAAAAAAAAGCCCGCAATTTACGGGCTTTTTTGGAAATTAATTTGCGAAAACACAAACACTCACAGCCCGTTAGTTCAGGTTGTGCCACCACCATATATTGTGTGTTTGAATTTTTTTCATTATTTATTGTACTCGTTATAAGTTTAAATATGTTATTCAGCTGTGAATCAGTATAATAGAGCTAAGCAACATTAATTTGAGCGCATAGAAGAAAACAAATACGCTTCTATGTCAACACACAAATTAATCTTAATCATAAATAAAGCCATTAAAAAAGTGTTTACTGAGTGTTTACTGAATGAAAATCGATCTGCATAGCCATACCAATTATTCTGATGGGCATCTGTCTCCAAAAGAGTTGATCGACCGCGCGCACAACATGCAAGTCGATGTGTTAGCGATTACAGACCATGATACCGTTGACGGAATTCAAGAGGCGATGGATTACCAATCTAAGCAAAAGCGTTCTATGCAAATATTATCTGGTGTGGAAATTTCTACTTCTTGGCACAACTTTGATATTCATATTTTGGGTTTAAACGTCGACCATAAAAATACACAATTTTTATCCCGCTTAGGTCAACAAAGCGAAGAACGCGATCGTCGTGCCCAGCAAATGTCTGACAAGCTTGAAAAATTGGGTATTGAAAATGTGTTTGAACAAGCAAAAGTTTTGGCGGGAAAAGGCCAGATTACTCGCGCTCACTTTGCTAGAGTATTAGTAGAACGCCGTGTGGTGAAAGATTTTGGTGCGGTATTTAAAAAATATTTAGGCAAAGGCAAAAAAGCCCACGTTAAACCCCAGTGGATTGAAATAGAAGAAGCCATTACATGGATACAAGATGCAGGTGGTAAGGCTGTATTAGCTCATCCTGGACATTATGATATGACAAGTAAATGGCTAAAACGTTTGGTTGAAGAGTTTTCCAATGCTGGTGGAAATGGCATGGAGGTGATCCATTCTCACCTTACTCCGGAGCGCAAAAAACTGCTGGCTGACATGGCTACAGAACATGATTTACAAGCCTCTAGCGGTTCTGATTTTCATTACCCGAATCGCTGGACCGAATTAGGTAAAAACCTTACGTTACCAACACAGCTTGTACCAATATGGCATGACTGGTTACTTGCTGGTTAAGGAATAGATGTTAAAAAAGTGCTGGCTAAAAAACAGCCAGCTTTTATAATACTTAACAAGCAATACTGCTGCGATAGTAGAATAGGAATGTATTTATGAGCCAGTTTTTTTATATTCATCCTGAGAATCCTCAAATTCGCTTGATAAAACAAGCATGTGAGCTAATTCATAAAGGGGCTGTGGTGGTATATCCCACCGATTCTGGCTATTCCATTGGTTGTCACATGAATGACAAAAATGCCCTTGAACAAGTTTGCCGTATCCGTCAAATTGGCAAAGACCATAACTTTACTCTTATGTGTCGTGATGTGTCTGAGTTGTCTGAATATGCCAGAGTTGAAAACTCAGCTTTTAGAATGATCAAAAACAATACTCCAGGACCTTACACTTTTATCCTTAAAGCAACTAAAGAGGTGCCTAAAAGACTTCAGAATCCAAAACGTAGAACGATAGGGATCAGGATACCTAACAACAAAATTGCCTTAGCTTTGTTGGAAGAACTAGGAGAACCATTAATGTCTGCTACGCTCATTTTGCCCGGTGCTTTGGCGGCTGAATCGAACCCTGACGATATTCGTGATGAATTAGAAAAACAGGTGGGTCTAATCATCCATGGTGGATTTTTAGGTGAACAACCCACCACTGTGATTGATATGTCTGAGGGTGAAAATATTATTATTCGAAAAGGCAGTGGCGACACTAGCCCTTTCATTTAGACGATTAATTTATTCTTATGTCCACGGATAATTCTTCTTTTTCAGCCGCAAAGCAAGGTAAAGTGCAAGTTCAGCAACCGTTGCCACTGGCATTTGTTAACGGCGAGGCTTTAATCGAAAAACCTGAAGACTTATTCATCCCCCCAGATGCACTTGAACTAATTTTAGAGGCTTTTGAAGGTCCCCTAGACTTACTTTTGTACCTTATTCGCAAACAAAAATTCGATTTAATCAACTTGCCAGTGTATGAAGTCACGAAGCAATATATGGAATATGTAGAGTTGATGAAAGATATTAAATTAGAATTAGCTGCTGAATATTTATTGATGGCTGCTATTTTAGCCGAGGTGAAATCACGATTGTTACTGCCCAAGCGACCCGACGCAGAAGATGATGAAGATGACCCTCGCGCTGAATTAATTCGACGCTTAAAAGAATACGAATTAGTCAAAAATGCCGCGCAGGAATTAGATAATATTCCTCGCAAAGAGCGAGATATATTCCCTGCACAGGCTCAAATTTCAGATTTAGTGGCTCCAATTCGTGTTTTGCCCGGCGTCAGTTTACAAGATATTGTTTTTGGGTTTCAATCGGCTATGCAAAGATCAGAAGCCTTTGAACATCATCATATTGAAAAAGAAACACTGTCGACCCGAGAACGAATGAGTTTAATTTTAGAAAAGATTTCTTCTGAACATTACACCGGTTTTGATGAATTATTTTTAGCCAGTGAGGGTAAGGCTGGTGTAGTGGTGACTTTTTTAGCGATCCTAGAGTTAGGTAAGGAAAACTTAATTGAACTGGTTCAAGCAAGACCTTACGCTAATATTCATATTCGTGTTTCGCCTAGATTTTCGCAAGGAGTGCAGTCCTAATGGCCAAAATTTCTCGCGCCCAACTCAAACAATTAATTGAAGCAGCAATTTTTGTAGCTGAGCAACCGATTAGTCAAGAGCAAATGCAGTCAACCGTTTTAGACGGACTAGTCATTAGTAAAACTATGCTCAAAGATACTTTGGCAGAGCTAAAATTGGATTACCAAACCAGAGGTATTCAACTAGTTGAAGTAGCTTCGGGTTACCGCTTTCAATCTATGGACAGCTTGAGCATCTGGCTCAGTAAACTTTGGCAAGAACAAGCACCCCGATATTCTCGAGCAATGCTTGAAACGCTTTCTTTGATTGCCTACAGGCAACCCATTACGCGTGGTGAAATTGAAGATGTGCGAGGTGTGTCTGTTAGTAGTCAGATTATGAAAACCTTGCGCGAAAGAGGTTGGATAAAGATCATAGGGCACAAAGAAGTGGCTGGAAGACCCTCCTTGTATGCCACCACAAAAACATTCCTAGATTATTTTTCTTTAAAAAGTTTGAGTGATTTACCCAGTAATGGTGACTTTTTGGTATCCAAAGAAACAGACAATCAACTTAATATTCTATCGAGTGGGGCCAGCAATAGGCCCACTGATGATAATCCCCCACAACAATCTGCAGACAGGGCTAATATTGAACCTAGCAATGCAGATGAAACAGAGCAATTACATTAATGAGTGACAAATTACAAAAAGTACTGGCCAACGCTGGAGTAGGTTCGCGTCGTGAAATGGAAAAGTGGATAGAAGCGGGACGTATTTCAGTTAATGGTAAATTAGCAACGTTAGGTGATAGGGTCGAGTCTGCAGATAAGATCCGAGTGGATGGCAATGCTCTTAGCACGTCTAATGACGCCCCTGTTTGTCGAGTGTTGATGTACAACAAACCTGAGGGTGAGCTTTGTAGTCGAAAAGATCCTGAGGGCCGAGCAACAGTGTTTGACCGTTTGCCAAGTATCAAAAATGGGCGCTGGATTGCAGTGGGCCGTTTAGATATTAATACCAGCGGTTTGCTATTATTTACCAATGATGGCGAATTGGCGAATCGTTTAATGCATCCTAAACACGAAGTAGAACGCGAGTATTCGGTACGAGTATTTGGTGAAGTTGAAAATATAATGCTTAAGCGTTTAACTGATGGCGTAAAATTAGAGGACGGTGAAGCTAAATTTACACATATTGTTAAAAAGCCCGGTGACGAGGAAAGTCAAAATACTTGGTATAATGTGAGCCTGTCTGAAGGCAGAAACCGTGAAGTAAGGCGTTTATGGGAATCGCAAGGTTTACAAGTGAGCCGTCTAATGAGAGTTCGTTATGGTACTTTAGAGTTGCAAAAACGTTTACCTCAAGGTGGTTGGGTTGAGTTGGGTCTACCCGATTTAAATACATTAAGAAAAAGTGTACAACTGCCTGAAGAAACAGAAACTCTTATCAAAATTGCTCCTGGTAAATTAGATCACGTTAAGATAAGGAGAATGCGTCGCTCTGTTAAAAAACACAGAGTAAGACAGGCTAATAAAAAACGTGATTAATACGGGTAATTTCGGTCAGCACGTAAAAATAGTGAAGTTTGACTAAACGCTCTTAACTGAGTGAATACTCAATAACAGACTTGTTCATTTTTCTAGATGAGTTTTGTTAAGCGCCAATTCTTTTTTTATAGAGCTGATCATAAAAAGGCTGAACGTGATGCACGACTGATAGTTGTTCATCGTTCAGTTGCAGATCTTTAGCTGAAAAAGACGCAAAGCCTTCGGAATTATCAACATTTTCATACCAGTGTTTTGCCCAAACCCCATCACTTGTTCGACTGCCTTTTGGCCATTTCAACATTGTAGACATGAATGCAACGTCTACTTTTTCACACAATAGCTTTAAGACTTTCTCAGGGGATCTAAGCACATCATTAGAATCAATAATTGGGATGTCTTGCCCAGATAGCCTAGTGATATCTTGATACAACTCGAACTGCCTTTGGATGCCTATATCTTGGGCTGAACACACACCGCGGCTATTAGTATACGAATTAACAACTTGAGCTGGATCGCGGATCAAAAAACAATGTTGTAGCTCTTTGGTCCAACTTAAATCCAGCCCTGATAGCATATGGTGCGTCATATGTTTTTGATATTGTATTTTTTCTTAATAAATTTTTCTAAATTTTTCTTTGTATTAGGATTTTTTTTCCATCTAATCTGCATACCCGTATCTATTGGCCCAGGTAAGATTATATTTGATCTAATTTTGCTAGATGCAAATTGAATGGCAAAAGACTTTGAAAGTCTAATCATTGCTGCTTTTGAAGCACCATAGGCATCTTGAGGTTTGTCATCACCAGATAATGCATCAATGGAAGATATATGCA
>NZ_CAJXPA010000124.1 GCF_913058035.1 uncultured Paraglaciecola sp.
TCGTGCTGGAGTAAAGCGGCAATACAAATCACTGTGTAGTGCAGTAGATAGACATAAAAGTATGGTATACAACGTTGATGTGGTGCGCGGGGCCGGACTTGAACCGGCACGACCATTACGATCGAGGGATTTTAACTCCCGTGTGTCTACCAATTTCACCACCCGGGCAACGGGGGGGTCTTGTATAAATACAAGCTGGTATAAATAAGAATATTTGGAGGCGGAACCCGGAGTCGAACCGAGATACACGGATTTGCAATCCGCTGCATAGCCAATCTGCCATTCCGCCATTCCGCTAAATATCTTATGTTACTTTTAGGTTTTAATTTAAAAGTAATTTGGAGCGGGAAACGAGATTCGAACTCGCGACCCCAACCTTGGCAAGGTTGTGCTCTACCACTGAGCTATTCCCGCTTCGTCTAACTGTGTAACCCTTACACCTATCTTCTCATCCATCCATGTGTCTGACCTAAGTTGCTTCGCAGTGTTTCGCTTCGTGTCCCTAAATCTGAGGCTGCATTCTACATTCAAAGTCTAAGGTGTCAACCACAAAAACTAGGTTTTTGAACTGACTGGCTGAATTTTGGCTTAAACGCGCTAAATTTGCACAAGTGGTGTTTAAAAGTAGCCAAATCAAGGGTTTTTTTGATCGTCCCACGCAGCTTTGGTATAAACAAGCATTGACCAAAATGAAAGGATGGCCGCGAAATACAAAAATATATAACCTAATGACACCCAATATATTTGTATGCCCATAAAATATTCCATTTCAGAAAGTAGGCCTATTAAAGCTAACATTTGCGCTGTGGTTTTGGATTTGCCTATGAAAGATACCTTCACTAAGTCTTGTTTGCCTTGTTGTCCCATCCATTCTCTTAACGCTGAGATATAGATTTCTCGAGACATTAATAAAATAGCAGGTACAGTTATCCAAGCTGTTTCATAGCTATGTGTAATTAATAATAAGGCGGCAGCTACAATAAGTTTGTCGGCTACTGGATCTAAAAAAGCACCAAAGGCGGTGGTTTGATTTAACTTTCTTGCTAGATAACCGTCAACCCAGTCTGTGATAGCTGCAAACCAAAATATAAACGCACCGGCTTGATGTGCCCATTTCCAGTCTAAAAAATAGACAAAGACAAACACTGGGATAAGTAAAACTCTAACGATGGTAATAATATTAGGAATGGTCCACATATAACTTCTCTGTATTCCCTGTACTCGTAAAATGAATAATTTAGGGCTTTAAAACAACGCTATTAACCCACAAGCTAAAGATAAATTCAAAGCTCAATTATGAATATGGTTATAAATAATTTCGGCAAGGTCTCCACTGATACCCGGTACATTAGCAATTTCACCTTTACTAGCTTGCAATATTCCATGTAAACCGCCCATATACTTAAGTAAACTTTGTCTTCTTTTGGCACCCACTCCAGGAATTGATTGTAGTTTCGAGGTGGTTTTTTCTTTCTGACGTCTCTGTCTGTGACCTGTGATGGCAAAACGGTGTGCCTCGTCACGTATGTGCTGGATTAAATGTAACGCAGCACAATCAGCAGCCATAGGAATGGTAGCGTGACTACCTGCCATTATCAGTGTTTCTAGGCCTGCTTTTCGACTGGTGCCTTTAGCGACCCCAATTAATAAAGGTTTTTTATCTTGTTTCCAATTTTCGAAGTAGTCTTCTGCTTGAGAAAGTTGCCCTTTGCCGCCGTCAATAAACAATATGTCTGGAATTTTACTCTCGTCTTTTACATCTCGGTAACGCCTTGCGAGAGCTTGAGCCATAGCAGCATAATCATCACCGGGAGTAATACCTTCAATATTGTAACGTCGATAATCAGTTTTATAAGGTCCTTCTCTATTAAACACCACGCAGGACGCAACAGTTTGTTGCCCGGAAGTATGGCTGATATCGAAACATTCCATGCGTTGAATGGGTTGTTCAAATGATAAAATTTGTTCTAATTCTATATAACGAGCAAATACAGATTTTTGATGATTTTGGCGCGACTCTAGAGCAGTTTCAGCATTAGTATTCGCTAAATCGAGGTATCGACGTTTTTCGTCTCTTACCCCCTTGTAAAATTGAATCTTACGCCCCGCTTCTTTAGTTAACATATCTTCGATTGCGGTTTGTTCTTCTAACTCACATGGGATCACAATTTGTTGGGGAATAACTTTATTACCTGCAAGGTAAAACTGTAAAACGAAAGATTGAAACACCTCTGCATCACTAGATTGTGCCGGTACTTTTGGGTAAAAACTTTTGCTACCCAATAATTTATTGTCTCGGATAAACAGACCTTGAATACTGGCAATACCGTTGCGATAAGCAAAACCGAATACATCCATTTCTTGTTGATTACCACTGACCCACTGTTGTTCCTGTACCTTATTTAAAGCGCCAATTTGGTCGCGATACTTTGCTGCAGTCTCAAATCTAAGGTCGATACTGGCTTGTTCCATTTTACCAACTAACGAGTCAATAACCTGTTTATTTTTACCTTTTAGAAATAGCCGCGCGTATTGTACTTGTTGTGCGTACTCTTGTTCACTGACTAATCCCTCCACACAAGGACCTGCACATCGTTCTAGTTGATACTGCAAACATGGACGGGTTCTAGCACGGTAATAGCTGTCTTCACATTGGCGAATTGGAAACAAGCGCTGCATAGTTCGCAAACTCTCGCGGACTGCCCAAGCGCTCGGGTAAGGTCCAAAATATTCACCTTTAAGCTTCTTAGGGCCTCGGTGATTACTTAATCTTGGATGAGAGTGGTCAGATAAAAAGATAAAAGGATAAGACTTATCGTCTCTCAGTAATACGTTATACCGAGGTTTGTATTTTTTTATGTAGTTGTTTTCAAGTATGAAAGCTTCGGCTTCACTGTGCACAACAGTGACATCCATTTCACATATTTGTTTGACTAGTGACCGAGTTTTGATGCTATCAACAGTACTTCGAAAATAACTAGCCACTCGCTTTTTCAGGTTTTTTGCTTTACCCACATAAATGACTTCTTCTTTCTGATTATACATCCGGTAAACGCCCGGTTGGCTAGTCAGATTTTTGAGGAAGGCTTGGTGGTCAAAAGGTTCGACAGTATTGCTACTCATTGACGTCCTAAACTTATAATTGGTCTGTCAATATCAATTTATGCCGCAATGCCAGATGGGTCAGTTCAACGTCAGTACTGACGTTAAGCTTATCAAACATTCTGTAGCGATAAGTGTTCACTGTTTTAGCACTGATATTGAGATATACAGCTATATCGGGAACTTTCGCACCTTTAGTCAGCATCAAAGTAATTTCGAGCTCTCGCTCTGACAATTGCTCAAAAGGATTACTATTATTTAAATTAAGTTGCCCAAGTGCAATTTGTTGGGCAATATCAGGTGATATATATTTTTGCCCAGCAGCAACTTTATAAATAGCTTTGATCATTTCTTCAGGGTCAGAATTTTTGGTTAAATAACCAAACGCACCCATTTGCATAACTCTAGCAGGGATCGGGTTTTCTTTATGTACAGATAAAACAATGACACGGGTATTTTCAGAAAAACGAAGAATTTGTTTGGTCGCTTCTAGCCCACCGATACCTGGCATACTCATATCCATTAAAACTAAGTCTGGTGCATGGTTTCGACAAAACTTAACCGCGTTTTCGCCGTTAGTGGCTTCTCCCACTACTTCAAAATCAGGTACGTCCTCCAAAATACGACGTATACCTGTTCTGACTAATTCATGATCATCTACTAACAAAAGTTTAATCAAGGTAATCTTCTCTTTATTTTTATCGGTAAAAATGTGTGCTGAGTCGATTCCAACCTTGGATCGTATCTGTCAATCCTTGACCAATATTATATGCATAACATTGGTCAACTTGGCACTGAATAATCCATCTATTTTTACATTCTGGGATTGCCTTTGGTTTGCTAGGTTTTCCGCCGCAACGACAATTCAACGGCATATCGGTAATAACCTTTTTTAATTCAGAATGATTTTTGTTTTGATTGTTGATGATCATATGTATCAATGAACATTACCCATAACAAGAGCATAAAGGATTAACTAACAAAACCATACTGAAAGTCACTAATACCGACTTTATTAGCTTGAATGTTAATAAATTGTTATGGAGATACTGTTACTTAACTAAAAATTTACTATCGCTTAACACTATACTCACTATTACTGCTTTCTCTCATATCTACTTTTTAACAAAAAAGAGCCAAAATTACTGCGTTAACCAAAACCAAGTTTATTTTATTGCTTTTATTAACGCTTATTTCTAAGACATCTTTAGGCCTTCTTGCTTCACAATTTCCATTGTATGCGGATCACTTTACAAGCATACAAGTCAAAACTAACCTCACAAGCTTGTCTAAAGATAGTTTATTTTCTTAAGTCGTGTAAATTCTATATTTTCAGCACCACATTTTTTTAGGAAATCATTTGAAGTATAAGAAAGTTATTATAGTAGGAGGCGGTTTAGCCGGCTTGTACGCTGCATACTTACTCGAACAGCAACATATTCCTTTTGTACTTCTTGAAGCTCAATCTAGGTTGGGAGGGCGCATTTTAGGTGCTAAAAATAAATTGAACACAGATCACCACTTTGATTTAGGCCCTGCGTGGATCTTTCCTCATCAAAAAAAGATACAACGTTTGACCGCACAACTTGGCATTTCTCTTTTTGAACAGTATTCAACCGGAGATGTACTTTATCAAACGTCTTTACATCGACCACCCAACCGCATCAAAGACTCGGTTGGCCTGCAGTTGTTCAAAATTCAAGGCGGTAGTCAGGCTTTACTTTCTGCTTTACAAAACACCGTTACTCAGAACAATATACAACTTAATCATCAAGTGACACATATTGAACGACAATCAAACTTGTGGCAATTATCAGTCTCGCACAATGGCGTTGAGAAACATTTTATTGCCGATGAATTAATGTTAGCTATGCCACCGAGGATCATTGCCCCATATCTTGTCAACAAACAGTGGGGATCTAAGCTACTATTAACCGACCTTAAACAGTCACAAACTTGGATGGCGGGTCAAGCTAAATTTGTAGTGACATACGCCACACCATTTTGGCGTGAACAAGGACTTTCAGGGCAAATATTTAGTCAAACAGGGCCAATGGTTGAAATTCATGATGCGTCAACTGATGTTCATCAAAGCCATGGCTTATTTGGTTTTATCGGCTGGCCTGCCTCTCGCAGACGCCAGATGACACAGCAACTATTACAAGAGGCCTGTTTGGCACAATTGGTATCTTGTTATGGTCCTGATGCAAATGATTTTACCGAATGTTATTTTAAAGATTGGGCAACTGATCATTTCACTTGTACTGCAAGCGATAGGCTTGAATCGTCTCGACACCCAGAATTTACAATCTCAAAACATCAACAAGAACTAACTAAACTTCACTTACATTTTATTGGAAGTGAATTTGCGGCTCTTGATCCAGGATATTTAGAGGGCGCGATTAACGCAGTTGACACTTGCATCTCTCAATTGTTTCGTTAAATAATCGTATTTTGTAAATCAGGGTCTTCGTCAATTGGTAGTAAAACATCGCTGATTTTTGTTCTTGCTCTTGGATGCACACTTAGTTGGCGTTTGACCGCCCTCCTCGCTCGACGTGAGCAGGTATTAATTGCAACGTACAAATCTACAGCGGTTTCTTGCACCACAATCGAACTAGTACCGTTAATCTTAATGACAATTTTGCAACACTTATCTTCGCCACCCTTAGGACCATTAATGTCAAATAGACTGACATTAAGACTGATAATCTTCGCTTCATATCTACCCAGCATGACTTGCAACTTAGTTTTTATATACTTACTTAAGGCTGTGGATAGAGAAAAATGTCTAGATTGAATATGAACTAACATAAAGAAAACCTCTCAATTACGATAATGTGATCACTACCCCACAATGATATGAAGTAATAATTGCATGTTGCTAAATTAATCTAGCAACATACAATACAAAGAAAAATTCGTTTATAATTTATCAATGCATCGTTTAAATCGATGACTAAACTTGATTACTGAGGTGTAAAAATGGCTGTTAACTTTAATTATAAGCACTTGCATTACTTTTGGATGGTGGCTCATGAAGGCAGTATTGCTAAAGCTAGTGAAAAGTTACATATCACTCCACAGACGATTAGTGGCCAGCTGTCACTGTTAGAGGATAGTATAGGAAATAAGCTATTTTCTAGAGAAGGCCGCGGATTACGTTTAACCGAAACGGGTCGTTTAGTGTTGAGTTACGCAGATGAAATTTTTGATTTGGGCAGAGAGCTAGGCGATGTGTTGCGCGGTAACCCTCAAATAGGGCCTTCTGAATTCATAGTGAGTGCTGCCAGTGCGTTACCAAAAACAATTGTACAAAAGATTATTGAACCTGGATTACAAATTGATCAAGACATTAGCCTAACAAGTCGTGAAGGGCCCGTCGAAAATATCCTAGCTGATTTGGCCATCCACAAAGTAGATATGGTGCTTAGTGATACACCTTTGACTGGGTCTTTAAGCATCAAAGCATATAATCACAAACTCGGCGAGAGTAGTTTGACCTTTTTTGCTAGCAAAATACTAGCAGAAAAATATAGACCTGGTTTTCCCCACTCTCTTAATCATGCGCCCATGTTGTTACCAACGTCTCAGTATGCCATTCGCCGCTCAGTGGATTACTGGTTAGAAGAACAACAAATATATCCAAATATTCGTGGTCAGTTTGATGATAGCGCTTTAATGAAATCTTTTGGACAAGCGGGACTTGGGATATTTTTTATGCCGACCATTATTGCAGAAGAAGTATGTTTTAACTTTAATGTAGAAATCGTTGGCAAGGTCGAAGCAATTAAACAAACGTTTTATGCGATTACCGCTGAGCGAAAAGTAAAACACCCAGCCGTGGCAGCAATTTGTGATACTGCTCGCACATTTTTATTTGCATAACTTTCCAACATTTTTTAAACATCCTTTTTGGTAAGCATTGCATCATTGTATAGGCAGACGACATTTAATTATAAACATCGTTATTTTCGAACTTTACTTAAATAAAATACGACTTTTACTGTGCTTCGGTAATAAATATCATGTGTTTTCATAGAGTGCCAAGTACTAGTATTTGATACTTAGTTTCAATACTCATATTTAAGGATGTCGCCACATGAATTTTCAAAATTTACTAAATCAGTTTACCGGTTCGAGTACTAGTGGTTCATCAACTCGTCAAAATACTAAAAGTAGTGGTCTTACTTCTGGTCTAATGGGAGGAGCAGCAGCCGGCGGCGTAATGGGTCTTCTAGTAGGAAGTAAAAAAGGTAGAAAGTTTGCTGGAAAGGCCGCCACAGTCGGTGGAGCGGCTTTAATCGGTGGTATCGCTTTTAAAGCTTATAAAAATTGGCAACAGAACAACCAACAATCGTCACTTCAAAGTACAACACCGCCGCTGCATTACTCAGGCGATCAAGTGGCATCAACTAAGATTTCGGAAGATTTCCAGCTTACTTTAATAAAAGCGATGATTGGTGCAGCCAAGTCTGACGGACACATTGATGAAGCAGAACAGAAACGAATTTTCGACGCCGTAAAACAGATGAACTTGAGTAGTGAGATGAAAGGCTTAGTTTTTGAATTGCTAAGACAGCCGATTTATATTGAGGAGTTAGCTCATGGCGCGCAAGGTATGGAGCAAAAATCTGAAGTGTATTTAGCCTCTTGTTTAACGATTGACTTAGATAACACAGCTGAGCATACCTATTTAAATCAGCTGGCCAGTGCTCTAGGATTACCTTTGGATCTAGCTATACAGATTAAAAGTCAAGCTAAGCAGGCTTTGGATAATCAGAGGGTCTTGAATTAGTTGGACGTTTAAAATGACATTAGGTATAACCGTGATGCCCTAGGGTTATACCTACTCAATACTAGTTGTAATTAGATATTAGTTGTCTTGATCTATTTGCTTTAGGTATCTCCCTAAATTTTCTATGCCCAGTAACATTTTCTGTGCATGTTTAATAGTCAACGTTTCTGACCATTCACCTTCACTAATATCTTCCAACGCCAGAGTACCATCAAAGTCAACATAAGCTAGGCGTGCACACAGAGCTTTGGGTGAAAGACCAAACGATATACCTGGCAATAATGCGACACCCACATCCTCCAACACTTTATTACAAATTTCTGAATCAGTATTAAGTCCAATAGCTTTTAGTGATTGTCGATAAGCGGTGAAATCAAGCAAAAGATAAAATCCCCCCTCAGGGGCGTGAGCATGCAAACCTGCATCAATGACGGCCTTATGAATATACAAACCTACTGCTTTGAGAATTGTCCTTTGATGCTGCACATATAAACTCATCGTCACATTATTAGAATAAGCCGTGATAGCAGCATATTGAATAGGAGAAGAGGCACAGGAATAAGTCTCAGATGCAATCCCTAACATTGCGTCTTTTAATTGGCTATCACAATCTTCAGGCAAAATAGCAATACCTAAGCGCCACCCCCCTGCACCAGCCCATTTAGATAAACCTGAAGTAACAAACGTTCCTTTCGGGTAATACCTGGCAATACTGACATGTTGATTATCATGTTGAAGTGGCGCATATATTTCATCGGATATTACCTTTGCTTGGTATTTTTCTAGAACTACTGCTAGCGCCTGCAACTCCTTTGCTGTGTAACATAGTCCATCTGGGTTACCGGGAGAGTTTAGAATGACCAGTAAGCTTTGATAATTTTTTGCCGCTTCAGATAAGGACCTTTCTAAGATGTCAGGAGTAATTCTGTAACGCTGTGCAAAACTGGTTTGCATCATCAGTGTTGCATGACCTATTAATTCTGCCTGTGGCGCATAAGATACCCATGCAGGAGCAGGTATAAGCACAGCTGCATCAGTGTAGGCACACATAATAGTATATAGGAGCGATTTTGAACCTGGGGCAACAAAAATTTGGTCTTCGTTAATTTTACGTTTTTCAAAAACAGAGTGATATTCAGCCACTTTATTACGCAACGCTTGTAACCCTTGCACCTGCGTGTATTCCTTTCGATAAGCATGTTCTATGAGGGCTGTTTTTAGTACATCTGAAATTGGGAATGGCGATTGACCAAATCCAAACCTAAATACCTGTCTTCCATTTTTTTCAATCGCGGCAGATTGTTCATTCAACAACAAAGTACTTGAAGGTGAAATTTGGCGATACATAATGAAATAATTCCTGTTTTTATTAAAGTTTACCATTTATAGTTCTAATCACTATACATAGTATAATGAGCATTCACTCATGACCCCAGCACAACTACATGCGTTTGTTACCGTTGCACAGGTAAACAACTTTACCACTGCAGCATTGATGCTGGGCATTAGTCAATCTGCAGTATCTCATGCGATAAAATCAATTGAGAAAGATTTAGGTGTCGATTTATTTTTCAGAGGTAAAGCCGAGATTGTTTTGACTGAGGTTGGTTCTAATATATTAATAAAAGCACACTCGATATTGGGGTTGTTTGAGTCTATAAAACACACCGCTAATGAAATAAAAAGTGTTCAACAAGGGGTATTAAAAATAGGTTCTTTTGGACCCTCGTTTTCTGCCAAACTGTTACCAATTATCTTATCCGAATATCAAATGCGATATCCTAATATCAAAGTATATATAGAAGAAGGGGAAGATCATAAAGTCAAAGAGTGGGTTGCTGCTCGAAAAGTAGATTTAGGATGTATTATTTTGCCTGAGTCAGAATTGGACCACATTTATTTAACCACTGATACACTATCCGTGGTTCTGCCAGTTAATCATCCGTTAGCCGTCAAAACTCAAGTAAACTTAAATGAATTACGTGAATTCCCCTTCATTTTGACAGAAGGCACAACTGGAAAAATGGTAACTGAACTGTTCAAGCAATCGAAGATTGAACAAAATATTATTTATAACAATGTTCAAATTATAAGTATGCTATCCATGGTGTCTTACGGCGCTGGTGTGTCAATTACAGCAGAGCTAGCCATACCTAGTGAACTGGAAGGAAAACTGGGCGCCTACTTAATCAAACCGATGTTTCCTGTTGTGAAAAGAGAAATAGGTTTAGCAATGCAGAACATGCATCATTTATCTCCTGCGGCAGCCGCATTTGTGAAGACAGCTACGACACTTGAAAGAGCAGGCAAACTAAAACCACAATGTTTATCGCCTCAATAATTAATCATTCAGTTAGAGCCAAAAATTTGCTCCTGCAATAGCTATTTTGTGGTGTTTATTTGAAAAACACAACGTGCCAGTTTGAAAATATTATTCCAATTGCAATTGCCCAACATCAAAGAAAAACACCATAATTATTTAATGTAACGACTTCAATTAATTTTAATGGACTAGTTCAAAACCAGTTTTATCATCGCCAAAGCTTTAATGAGATAAGTGCGAGCATAAGTATATTGCTTAACTAATAGTTTTAACTGCTTTTTGAGGGTAAATACAAGAATAAACATGATTAAAAATTTGAACTGACTGAATAATATTTTAATTTTTAATTTAGATTTTTTGAGATAACTTTATATTGTGGTCAAGAATATTTTCTAGCATCGATCACACCACAAAATAAAACGACCTAATTTAATCTTTTGATTAAAGTAGGTCGTTTTGATACTAAGTTAGAAAATATAAAATGCAGCCTCAGGCCAATATGTTACCTGAAGCTTATCTTCTAAACGTTAAAACTGGTATTTAGCACGTAAATACCAAGAACCACCCTCGTAGTTAGCAGGCGTTCTTCGTGGGTACTGTAGCCCTACACTTAGACGGTTAGCATTATCAGTACCAATTTCTTTAACATAATCATCAAAGATATTTGAGGCGCCTACCGTTAGAGTAAGATCATCTGTTGCAAAATAATTCAATTCCATATCAAAAAACATGACTGAATCAACCAGAGCACTTGGTGAACTTGCATTATCAATTGTGCCACGCTCATCATAATGTTCACCGTAAAAATTGGCTCGTAACATTAGTTGATAATTTTCAGAGAAATCTGTCACAGCAGTAGCAACAAACCGATTCTCTGGGTAATTATTTTCGATGTCTTCTATAGAGGAATCACTGACCGGAAAAGTACCATTCACCATAGACTGACCTACCACATCAATAGTGTTGTGGTTATAAGCAAATGTATACTTAGTATTCAGAGCGTTACCCCAGTCAATTGATGTGGTATAAACCACGTCAATACCCTGATGTTCTACATCAAGTGCATTGGTGAAAAATGATACGGAACCACCTGCTTCTAAAGCAATATCACCAGTACGATAAATACGGTCGTCAACATTAGTTTTATAAAGATCAAGTGCTAAATTACCATTTTCAAAACCACTATAGGTAAGACCTAAGCTGAAGCTTTGTGATTCTTCTTCTTTTAAAGGTTTTGCACCGTTTTCAATAGCAACAGGATTATTAGGACGTAATAAGCCTTCTTCAACTTGTAAACCAGTTGAACCATCAAAGGTAGTAATAATAGTACTAACATTGGCTTGACCTGGTGTAGGTGCATGAAAGCCTGAAGACAAAGAAGCACGCATCACAAAATCATCATTCAAATGATATCTGGCGGCAAGTTTACCGTTAACAGTACTACCAAAATCAGAAAAATCTTCATATCTTAATGCTGTTTGGATTAAGAAGTCGTCTGATACGTTAAATTCAGCATCCGCGTATAAAGCGATGTTATCGCGACTAAATTCACCTGCGTCCGCAGGAGTTACAGCTGTCATACCGCTAGGACCAGCACCAACTAATGCTGCAGCTTCACCTGCAACGGTAGTAAACGTCTCTTCGCGCCATTCTGCACCAAAACCAAGATAAACATTATCCGTTAAAGGCATAGAAAAATCAGCATTTAAGTTAACTTCTTCTTGCTCGTAACCGCCCATATCAAAATCTCTTTGACCTGGGTTTCCACCTACAATTAAGCCCGTGTTGACAGTATTATTTAGGAAATAAGATAATTCATTTTTACCCAAACCAGCGCTGAAATTGTAGGTAAACTCTGAGCTAGTTTCACCTTTAACTCCTGCCACAACACTAAGATCTTTTTGTGCACCATCAAGATAAGGAGTATATCCAGCCGGAAGGCCATCAACGTTAGTTAGCGTGCTATGACCAGGATTTCTATAGAAAAAGCGATAGCGACCGTCTGTGTCTGCATAACCACCATGCATATACAACTCAGCAGTATTACTTATTTCGTAACCTGAGTTAAATGCTACACGAGTACCACTTGTTTCTGGGCGGCCCCAAGTTTGTGCAAAAGGTTCATCCCCAAAAGGTGAATCTGAACCCACACCTTGAACACCGTCATCAATTAACTGTTGTGCGTCGGGACGTTGAACACCACGAGAAAGAGCTTCGTTATCATTCGTTTCAAAGCTAATATTAAAAAAGCCATCCGTGCCTAAAGCAAAACCTGCATTGGCACCTACTATAAAGCTTTGTTCGCCTTCATAAAACTCACCGAATTGAGCCACTACACTGCCGCCTTCGCTAGCATCTTTCAGTTGGAAGTTCATAACACCAGCAATGGCATCTGAACCATATTGTGCAGCAGCACCGTCTCTCAGAACTTCTACACTTTTAAGCGCAATACTGGGGATCATGCCGATATCAACACCATGAGCACCGTTTCCAGCAGCAGGTGCAAAAAACTGTACCAATGAAGAACGGTGACGACGTTTGCCATTTACCAAAATAAGTGTTTGATCTGGCGCCATACCACGTAAAGAAGTAGGGCGAATAAATGCACTACCATCTCCGGTTGCTGGCGTTGCGGTAAAAGACGGTACTAAGGATTTTAGATTATCCGTAATATCAGCAGTGTTACCATTTGCTGTGAATTCTTCTCCAGAAAACACATCTATTGCCACTGGTGAATCGGTGACCGTTCTGGGTGCGCCACGTGTTCCGAGGATAGAAATAACTTCGGCTTGATCATCTTGACTTTGTTGAGCTGCGTCTTGTGCTAAGGCACTACCTGAAACCGTTGCTCCTGAAAATAAAAATGCCAATGTGGTAGCTAATATACTTTTTTTGGTTTTCATCTTTTTGTTCCTATTATTATTATGTGTGTTTTTATGTGTGTTTTTATGTGAAAGAGTTTGCTGTTCACTAATCATCATTACTTCTTTTTTAGAAAGGCCACCATGCAATCCCGTATGGAGTAACAATTGGTCTATTGCTTGAACCAAAGTGAATTGACCTTTAACAGCGTTGCCTTGACGTTTTTCAACTAGGTCGTAAGGAAACAACACCAGTGTTTTAGTATGGTTTGACAATGCATTTAAGGACTTAGCTAACGATTGTTGTGGTATATCGAACTGAAACTTTATTTGTTCGCTAGCATTAACTATCGCAGAAAAAATCAATAAAAAACCAAAAGAAAACACTCTTCTAAAATATTTTAAAATCAATAAATAAAAAAATTTTGAAGCATCCAATGGTATATAACATACGAACAACAAAAACCCGCCACTCGGATTCATAATTTTAATTGGTTTGTTGGAACTATTTTGCATTTAACTGCACGTGCCCCTTATTTATACGTGTAATTTCAACACCAAAACCAGACTCTAACACATCAAACAAAGCATCAGTTTCTCCCGCTTGAAATTGTCCTCCAATTCGCAGTTTTTTAAG
>NZ_CAJXPA010000125.1 GCF_913058035.1 uncultured Paraglaciecola sp.
ATAATGTTGTTGCTGATAAGAATACAGCCTAGGCCAGAAAAAAAGGCTTTAAGTATTCAAGTTCATAACCTTTGCTTAGCACCGTGGATCAATACAAACCTACCTTAATATTAATCCACATATCAATTGATCTGATTGTGCTTGGAACGCGTTTAACATTCATGAAATCGAAATTATCAATAGGCTTATATTGGTTCAGACATGATTTACGTCTAACTGATAACCGAACCTTCAATAAACTTTGCTCAGAAGTCGACCGGCTTATCTGTGTTTATGTAAAAGGTCAGGAAAAAGAATTCAGAAGCAGCTTTTCTGAAGGAGAAACTGGGCGGTTCAAACATAAATTTGAGCAAGAAAGTGCAGTTGAATTAGATATCGCATTAAGGAAAAAAAAGCAGTATTTATTGTTCGTCGATGCACCCGCTCATCAAAGCATCGTGGATTTGATTGAAAACTACAGCATTACACACATGGGAGTCGAGGAACACCCAGGTATTTACGAGACAAAATCATTGGATGCAATCCAAGCATCTTGTCCTCATGTTCAATATATTACTGATATCAGTCACAACCTTTTTAATGAAAGCGACTTACCATTTGAGCTCGGAAATCTTCCAGAAACATTTACACCTTTTAGGAAAAGGGTTGAAAATATTTCAATTGATCCACCAATTGCCGCACTTTTGGAATTACCACATGCAATAGAACCCATGCCCCAAGCGCCAGAAGAATTGTCGTTTTCAGGAAGGGTAAGAGGAGGAGAAGTTGCCGGTAATGAACAACTAAATAAATATCTATTTGGTACTGACTTAATCAAACAATACAAGCAAACTAGAAATGCACTCGATGATTGGGACAGCTCCAGTAAATTGTCAATGTGGCTAGCTAATGGTTCCTTGTCAGCCAGAACGGTCTACCATACTATCAAGCAATATGAGTCACAACGTGGTGAAAATGAATCTACTTATTGGCTTTACTTCGAGTTGCTGTGGCGTGAATACTACCAGTGGTATCTAGCCAAACATCGAGGTAAGTTATTTCAATTTTCTGGTGTTAAACAAATTACACCATCGACTAACTTTAATGAAAACACGTTTAAGCGATGGTGTGATGGCAGGACAAAGTACCCAATAGTCAATGCCTGCATGCTCCAGCTGAATCAAACCGGCTATATGTCAAATCGGGGTAGACAGCTCGTCGCAAGTTGTTTTGTGCATGAGTTAGGTCTGGACTGGCGCTATGGTGCAGCATATTTTGAACAGCAATTAATAGACCACGATGTGGCAAGCAACTGGGGTAATTGGCAATACCTTGCAGGTGTTGGTGCTGATCCACAATCACACCGTCGTTTTAATTTAGCTAAACAGACGGCCACTTATGACCCAGATGCCGTGTTTAGAAAAAAATGGTTAGGTAGTGAACAGCAGTAGCCATGGCGATGAGTTACTTGATAACGTTAATCTTGTTTGGTTAAAACGAGACCTACGCCTAAGAGACCATGAAGCCATCTTTAATGCTTCTGCTGACGGGACCCCAGTACTATTAGTTTACGTAGTAGAACCGGTTTTAATTGATGACCCTCATTACGATGTCCGTCACTGGCGATTTATTTGGCAGTCTCTACAAGATATCAATCAACAATTGAGTCAGTTTAACAGCCAATTGCTTATCTTGTGGGGTGAAGTCACAACGGTTTTTTCGAATTTACAAAAACACACCGACATTCAACATATCTTTAGCCATCAAGAAATTGGTTTAACTTGCACCTTCGACCGAGATAAAAGAGTACGTTTATGGTGTGATTCTAAAACTATACCATGGACAGAATTTAGCTACGGGGCAGTAATCCGCGGCTTAACTCAGCGCCATGACTGGGATAAAAATTGGCAAAAACGTATGCGTCATCAATGTTTTGACAGACCGTTAGAAAATATTAACTTTGTCGCAGCTACACACCCCATTTTTCAACAGCAACAACTGGATATTCCAAAACCATGGCAAACACCCAACCCACAGTTTCAGGCGGGTGGTGAAAAGCGAGCATGGCATACATTGCATCACTTTTTTACCGAGCGAGGAAAGGATTATGCTTATTCAATTTCTAGTCCATCAGCTAGCCGTAAGGCTTGTTCAAGGTTATCCCCTTATTTAGCTTGGGGAAATATTAGCCTTAGGCAGGTTTATCAATTCACCTTAAGCAATTGGCAAAAAAAAGGCTGGCGCAGGTCACTTGTTGCATTTACTTCGAGACTTCATTGGCATTGCCATTTTGTGCAAAAATTTGAGAGTGAAGCTGAGATGCAATTTCGCCCTGTTAATCGAGCATATGAAAAATATCAATATGATGAAAGTGAACTAGCCAAAACTAATATAGAGGCGTGGAAGCAAGGTCAAACTGGTTTTCCTTTAATTGACGCTTGTATGCGTTGTCTACATCAAACTGGCTACATTAATTTTCGGATGCGCTCGATGCTAGTGAGTTTTTTGTGTCACCAGCTTGATGTTGACTGGCGCAATGGTGTGACACATCTGGCAAAGTTATTTTTGGACTTCGAACCGGGCATTCATTATCCGCAATTTCATATGCAAGCGGGTATCACAGGTATTAATTTAATTCGTTTGTACAACCCGATAAAACAATCTCAAGAAAAGGATCCCAAAGGTGATTTTATTCGAAAGTGGTGTCCAGAATTAACTGAACTACCCACAGAAGTTATTCATCAACCCTGGCTACTCACTCAAATGGAGCAGCAAATGTATGATGTGCGCATAGGAGTCGATTATCCACTGCCTATTATTGATTTTGAAAGCAGCGCTAAAGCTGCCAGAGATAAGTTGTGGGCGTTCCAAAAACGTGACGATGTAAAGTCCGAAGGTCGACGAATATTGAGACGTCATACCTTGCCAAATCGACCCAGAAACATGTAAGTTACTTAACATTGTCTCACTCATAAAGTCACCTTTTGCCGTTAGTAAATGTTGCCTAAATATGGAGAAACCTATTGAATATTGATTTGTCTTTACCACCACAGCTTTCCAAGCCTACGTTATTTGATATTATTCGTGAGGTCAGAGCACCATTTGAATTTGCTTCCATTGCTCTGAACGTAAGTGCCTTAGGTAAAGCGTCAAAGGGTGATGGACGAGCGGTGATGTTAGTGCCAGGTTATTTGGCAGATGATTTTTCTATGCGGCCGTTAGGAACTTACCTTCAGTATCTTGGTTACTTTGTTTATTACCCTGAAATGGGTAGAAATATGGGTAAGGTCGACACTGATATGATGCGCTTAGGGAATCGGGTCGAATCAATATCTCAAAAATTAGATGGCAAAAAATTAACGTTAATTGGGTGGAGTCTTGGCGGTGTCCTTACTCGAGAGGTAGCACGTTTATTTCCTAATGTTGTTGAAGAAGTATTAACTCTGGGTACACCTATTGTTGGTGGTCCCAAATTTACTTCGGTCGGTAAAAGATATGCCAAACGCAACAACATTGATTTAGAAAAATTTGAGTTAGATGTACATCAACGTAATTCTATTGGACTAACTCAACCTGTCACTTCAATTTATAGCAAATCAGATGGTGTGGTCGGTTGGCAGGCTTCTATTGATACATATAACCCACATGCCAATAACGTCGAAGTAACAGGCTCACACATGGGCTTGGGTGTGAACCCTGAAGTGTGGCTGACTATTGCTGATGTTCTTGGAGAATAATGCGTTGATGGATACACATTGGGTGTATATGGAGTTGTCTTAATTAGGGATGTTGTTTAGAAAGAACATATCTAGCTTCAAATGTGTTAACTAGCCAGGACCCTAACAGTCACGTTTTCTGGGATAAGTTTTCATAGGTTTAGATAACCTTGACCGCTTCTAAAAGTATACGTTTATAATTGAAAGATGATGCCATATAGACATAGTCATGTTCGACAAAAAAATAATGATTAAAACGAATACCTACGCTCAAGACTGTCGAACTTGTTATAACGATAATAATAAATAAAGCTTGCCGCTAAGCAGATTGAATCTAACATGCACTCATTGAATCACCGTTTGTAACTCTGTTACTGTTCGTCATACAATTTTCACCATCCAATCTTCACCATACAATAATAGGTTCACATCTAATCTTTTTTTTTAATGTAAACTTAACCTTACTAGGCTATTTCTAATCAATTGCCTAAGCAAGTGATCGATTTCTGGTTGTTTGCTGCTATAAATTTGGAATTTAAGAAATCATAGGGACTTCGACCAATATGCCATCTCGTTCGACTAATTTTATTTGTGTGTTTGTATCTTTTTGGATACTTCTTCTCACACTTCCTGCCTCGGCGCAATATCGAGGGGCCGATAGACCACGTATCGTTGTGGTTGAGAGCCTAAGTTTTGAATATGAAACTTTAAAGGTAGAAGCTGTCGGTACTGCTCAGGCAAAACATTCGGTGACACTTTTTGCCAGTGCCTCAGATGAGGTAATATCCTTAAACTTTTTGCCAGGACAGGAAGTTAAAAAAGCGGATGTTTTACTCAAATTAGATAGCAGATTGCAGGATGTCAGTATGCAGCGCGCAGTCATTCAATTAGAAGATGCCAAGAAAAACCTTAATCGAGTCAAAAATAGCTCCAAACAAGGCGCTGTTACCGAGCGAGAACTTGATGATGCAAATACAATATTTAATTTGGCTGCAGTTACATTGTTAGAAGCTAAAGAAAATAAAGAAAACCGGCTTGTTCGTGCGCCATTTAACGGCATTGTTGGTTTAACTGATGTTGAGGTAGGTGACCGAATTACCTCACAAACTCAGATAACCACCTTAGATGACAGGACGAGTCTTTTTGTGAATTTTGTTGCACCTGAATTAGCGGTGTCTTATTTGAACGACAAACCTTCTGTTCAACTTCAACCTTGGACCGACAGGATGACTTCATTGCCCGCAAAGGTGGTGGAAATTGATTCCAGAGTAAACATTCAAGACAGAACTATTAAAGCCAGAGCATTATTGGATAATAAAAACGATCAGTACCGCCCTGGTATGAGCTTTCGTGTGACCTTAGAAGTACGCGGTGAGATGTATGTGGCTATCCCAGAAGCTGCTTTATCTTGGGGTGCCAACGGTGCATTTGTATGGTTGGCGGAAGATAAAAAAGCCAAAAGAGTCGACGTACAAATAACACAGCGTTTAAGAGGTCGGATTTTGGTAACTGGCAATTTAGTCGATGGAGAAATATTGATTGTAGAGGGCATACAAGGTTTACGTGATGGCCAATCGTTAAGTATTCAAAATGCCCAAAATAGTGAAGTAAAGTTGAGTCAAAAACAACTTGAACAAAAGGTTGCAGGCTAATGTTCAAAAAGACCCTTTTCAAGGACGATTTGCCTTCGTTATCGATTCGCAGACCGGTACTTATTTTAGTATTGAATTTATTAATTGTTACCGCGGGAATTGCGGCTTTCTATGCCCTTGAGGTTCGTGAACTTCCAGACGTTGACCGGCCTATCATCACCGTTACTGCTAACTATCCCGGTGCCGCACCTGAAACAGTCGACTCTGAAGTGACCAGTCGTCTAGAAGGTGCAGTGGCAAGAGTAAGCGGTGTAAAATCTATTCGAGCACAAAGTGAAGAGGGTAACAGCCGCATACGAGTAGAGTTTCGTCCTGGCATCGATATCGAAGATGCCGCTAACGAAACACGTGAGTCTGTTGCTCGAATTCAACGAAGATTACCTGATGAAGTTGAACAGGTATCGATTGTTAAAGCAGATAATGATGCACAGGCTGTGGTCAACATTGCGATTTCTAGTGAAAAATATGATTTAGAAACTCTTACTGACATAGTTGAAACAGACCTCGCGCCACTATTTTTAAATGTTCCAGGTGTGGCAGATGTGCGACTTGATGGCGACCGTCAACGTGTCTTAAGGGTCAGTGTCGACAATTTACGATTGACCAGTTTTCAATTATCTATATCCGATGTTGCTAGAGCATTAAGCACCGCTCCTTTTGATGTGCCAGCAGGCAGTATCCGTTCTACTGACCATCAACTGATAGTGCGCGCTGATGCGACGTCTGTAAATGAACAAGACGTACGTGATATTTTGATTTCAAGCGACGTAAAAGTTGGCGATGTAGCCAGCGTTTATTTTGGTCCAGCTGATTTGCGTAGCATAGTGCGTTTAGATGGTAAGCCTGTTATTGGGTTAGGTGTGATTAGACAAGCACGCTCTAATACCATCGAAATTTCAGATGAAGTGTTATTAATGTTAGACGGCCTACGCGAACGTTTTCCTGACTTAGAAATGACCGTTACCTCAGATGATGCTGAATTTATTCGTGATTCGGTTGATGAAGTCCTGCAATCGTTAGTGTTTACTATCGGCCTAGTAATAGCCACATTGTGGTTATTTATTGGTAAGTTTAGAGCCACATTAATACCCGCGTTAGCAATCCCCGTCTCTTTAATTGGTTCTTTGGCCATTCTTTGGATGTTTGGGTTTTCTATTAATATTCTAACCTTACTTGCATTGGTTTTAGCCACAGGCTTAATCGTTGATGATGCTATAGTGGTTTCAGAAAATATTCAGCGGCGCCGAGCTGCGGGAATGGGGGCTAGAGCTGCAGCCGTAATAGGTACTCGAGAAGTATTCTTTGCAGTCGTAGCAACCACCGCAGTATTAGTGGCGGTATTTGTACCCATTGCTTTTTTACCTTCTACTGCAGGACGGTTATTCAGAGAGTTTGGGGGGGTGTTAGCTGGCAGTGTGATTATTTCATCTTTTGTTGCTTTGTCCTTAGTACCCGCATTAACTGCAAAAATTCCTACTATCGTTGTCTCAAAACAGAAAAAACCAGGGTTACTGAGTCAGTTTGGTTCATTATGTGTCAATGGCTATGAGCATGCTTTGCACTTCGTTCTAAAGTTTTCTGTAGCGGTTGTTATTTTTTGTTCGATAATCGGTGTTGGTGCTTATTTCGTGTTTAACGAATTGGACAACGAGTTACTGCCACCAGAAGATAGAGGTGAGATCCGTATATTTGCCCGTGGCCCCGACGGCACAGGTATTAATTTTATGGATAAGCAAGCACTAAAAACGGAAGAGTTATTATTGCCTAGTATTGATCAAGGCGAAATTAAATCTATATATACCGTAGTGGGCCGTTGGGATCCTAACATCCTGTTTATCACGGTTCCATTAGCTAATTGGGGAGATAGGGAACGCTCACAGCAAGAAATTATTGATGAGTTGCGTCCAATGTTATCACAAGTGGCCGGTGCACCCGGTCGTGCATTTGGTAGCAACAGCTTGAATTTAAGAGGATTTGGTGGAGGCTTTGAAATGGCATTAACCGGTGATAACTACTTAGAAATCTATCAAGCGGCCCTCGACTTTTCTAAAAGAATTGAAGATACCCTTCCAGAATTAGGAAGAGTTAAAATTTCTTATGAGCCGACTCAACCGCAACTAAGAGTCAGCATCGATAGACGCCGAGCACAAGAATTGGGTGTGGCTCTTGAAGACGTATCACGCACTTTACGTGCAGCAATTAACGGCGACGATATTGTAGATCTAAATGTAGGCGATCAGGCTGTGCCCATCATATTGCAGGCCAGTAATCGAAATTCATTAGACCCTGCTAGTATCCTTAATTTATATGTTAGCTCTACCAACGGCGGTTTAGTGCCACTTTCAAGTGTGGCTTTTGTGACTGAAGAAGGCGTGGCAGCGGAACTAGAACGGCACGCACAGCGCCGTGCAATAGAGCTAGAAATGGATTTACCTGCTGAGATTACTATTGAACAAGCAGTTACCTCAATTAGAGAATTAGCCAATCAAACTCTGCCTGCTGGCATTGGTGTAGTATTTCTAGGTGAAGCGCTTACTTATCAAGAAACCAATCAACAAGTCATGCTGACTTACTTATTAGCATTCTTAATCGTATTGCTGGTTTTGGCTGCGCAGTTTGAAAGTTTTAACAGTGCTTTTGTAGTGATGCTGACTGTTCCTTTTGGTATCGCTGCCGCTATCTATGCCCTATATTTTACTGGTACCTCGATCAATATTTATTCACAAATCGGTTTGGTGATGTTGATAGGTCTATTAGCCAAAAATTCAATTTTGCTGGTGGAGTTTGCTAATCAGTTACGTGACTCTGGCATGGAAGTCAAAGACGCCATCATTGAAGCTGGCAAAGTGAGATTGCGCCCAATAATGATGACATTGGTATCTACTATATTAGGTGGCTTGCCTCTCATCCTTTCAACTGGAGCGGGTGCAGAGGCACGAAATGCCATAGGCTGGGTCGTGTTTGGCGGGCTAGGTTTAGCAGTGGGCTTTACCCTATTTTTAACACCCGTGTTGTATTACGCATTTGCGCGTTTTACCAAGCCTAAGGCTGATGAAGAAAATCGCTTGAATCTGGAGCTGGAAGCGGCACAAAAACAATTATAGAAACAATTATAGAAACAATGAGGACTAATCCTAAGTCGGTGGTCCTATTTGGCTGAAGCTTTAAAATAATGAATGGCTAATTTGTCAATGACGTGAGAGATTTTAGACCCGATACATCGTCATGTTTCAATGTGGTTTACTTTACGCTTAGCATTTTAGTATGACTATTGGGTGTTTTCGAAGGTCTAATGAGAGTGACTAATTACAGACTCTATACGAATTGTTTAACCGATTTTAAAAATTAGGCTGTACCAATGAGTTGTACAGAAAATAAGTAAGCATCAGCCACGTATCATTAGATTTATGTTTATATATGATTTGCCGCCCTGACAAATTATTTCATAGCATTAATATGAAATTGTTGTATTACACATCTAACCTGCAGATGTTGCATTTCGTTCATGGCTGCAGCGTTTTGAACAATATTTGACTTCATTCCAGCATCTCTCCCACTTTTTGCGCCAATTAAAGGGGCGGTTACACACAGGGCAGACTTTGCTGGGCAGTTCAGACTTCTTCATTATTTTCTAGAGCCTTGAAAAATATTTGGCCATCAGACTGTATCGCTTGACGTTTTTCATCACTCATTTTGCTTAAGGTACGATAAGGCATCCCCAAACGTGGATTCTTGCCTAACTTTTCTTGGTTTCTATCCAAAAAGTCCCAGTATAAATAATTAAATGGACAGGCTTGTGGGCCGTTTTTCTCTTTAACCTTATAATGGCAACCTTTACAGTAGTTAGACATTTTATTGATATAACTGCCGCTGGCCGCGTAGGGTTTGCTAGCCAATAAGCCCCCATCTGCAAAGAGGATCATACCTGAGACATTAGGCAGTTCTACCCATTCATAGGCATCGGCATAAACAATTAAGAACCATTCATTGACTTCATCAGGATGTAAACCGGCTAACAAAGCAAAATTCCCAAGTACCATTAATCGTTGAATATGGTGCGCGTAAGCATTTTCTGACGTTTCTTTAACACATTGATGAAGGCAATTCATTTTAGTGTTTGCATCCCAGTAGAACTTGGGTAGTGAACGAGTGGCTTCTAAAAAGTTTTCACTTTTATAGTCAGGCATTTTTAACCAATATAACCCACGTACATACTCGCGCCAACCTAATACTTGGCGGATAAACCCTTCAACTGCGTTAAGAGGCGCATCACCATTTCGATAAGCGTTTTCTGCTTGTTCAATCACTTCTTTTGGAGTTAACAAGCCGCAGTTTAGATAAAAACCGATGTGCGAGTGATACATCCAAGGTTCACCTTGCACCATTGCGTCTTGATAGTCACCAAAATGAATTAAACGTTGAGCGACAAACTCATTCAAAACAACTAAAGCCTGATCTCGGGTGGCGGCGAAGTGAAAGTTTTCTAATTCCCCGAAGTGCTCACTAAAATTTTCAGCTACTAATGCTAGTACGTCTTGAGTAATGGCGTCAGGTTCAAATTTTGAAGGTTGCGGTGGAGACATTCCTTTGGGCAAAGCCTTACGGTTTGAGCTGTCAAAATTCCACTTATCGCCAACTGGTTTGTCACCATCCATTAAAAAATGCCATTTCTTACGCATTTCGCGATAGAAAAACTCCATACGTAGCTGTTTTCGCTCGTTTGCCCAGGTGGAAAATTCATCAAGGCTTGATAAAAAACGATCATCTTGGCGAATTTCGACTGGAATTTTTAACTTTTTTTGCCAGCTTTGCATATCCGTTAATACGCGATATTCCCCCGGATACGTGAGTACGACCTTATCGATGTTTTTTTGTTTACAGACTCGCTCAACTTCACCAAATAAACTGCCTTGGTTGTCTTCGTCGTTGTAAAGGGTGTAGTGAAGATTATGGCCCTGGCTTTTTAACTCTTCAGCAAAATGGCGCATAGCTGAAAATAAAAAAGCAATTTTCTTCTTGTGATGTTTGACGTAACTGGCTTCCTCGCGGACTTCGGCTATTAACACCCAATCGTTGTCCAAGTCACAATCTTGCAAGCTGGCTAACGAATGGCTCAGTTGGTCTGCTAAAATTAATCTAAGTATTGTCATAGTTAAATTGGCACTTCATCCGGTTGTTGTTTTGATTGAGCTAGAGCATCGAGAGCACGTTGCCGTGAGACCTTTAAATCGACCAAAGGCTTAGGGTAGTTCTCACCTAGTTTAACACCTGCATAATCTAAGATATTGTTCGGGGCGTCCCACGGGTTGTGGATATATTTGTCTGGTAATTTACTCAGTTCTGGACAGTAACGCTTAACGTAATCCCCTTTGACATCAAATCGTTGTCCCTGAGTAACAGGGTTAAAAATTCTAAAATAAGGTGCCGCGTCAGCCCCAGTGCCCGCTATCCATTGCCAACTTGCGCTATTGGCGGCTAAGTCTGCATCTAACAAACAGTCCCAGAACCAGCGTTCCCCTTCTCGCCAATTTATTAATAAGTTTTTAACTAAGAACGAACCTACCACCATGCGAAGGCGGTTGTGCATGGTGCCTGTTTGCCTAAGTTCGCGCATTCCTGCGTCCACAATTGGAATACCCGTTTGACCATTTTTCCAAGCGTCAAGGGCAGCGTCATCACTACGCCAAGGAAAGTATTCAAATTTAGGACTGAAGTTTTTTTGTGGGATGTGCGGAAAATGAAATAACAAGCTATGAGAAAATTCTCTCCAGCCGAGTTCGCTTAGATAACAATCTAAGCCTGTATCTTCGGTATCGCCATTTAACGCATCTATGGCTGCGTACCAAATTTGATTGGGTGATATTTCACCAAAGTGCAAATGAGGTGATAATTTGGATGTAGCACCTAAGTCTGGAAAATCTCGTTTGTTTTTGTACTCTTTGGCACCGCTGGGTAAAAAGTCACTGAGGTGTGTTGCTGCACCTTGTTCACCTGGTGTCCACATCGTTTCAATTTTATCGTGCCAGTTAGTTTCTGGCATTAACTCAAGAGAATTTAGTCCTCCATCTAATGTTGGAATATATTCAACTTGTAAGTTTTGTGGTGCTTCAACGGGCATTCTCGGTGCTGCTTTAGATAAGCAGCCACGCCTGTAATAAGGGGTGAATACTTTGTAAGGTGTGCCGTCTTTTTTTAATACCTGCCATGGTTCCCACAATAAATGGCTATTAAAGCTTTGAACAGTTATGCCTGACTCAGTCAAAATTTGTTTAAGTTGAGTGTCTCGTTTTATTTGCCATGGTTCATAACATCGATTCCAAACCACTGTTTTAATGTCATGTTGATGTATAAAGTCAATGAGAATTTTGCTAGCAACACCTTTTAAGCAGTGAAGTTGTTTATTCAGTGAGTTATTAAGCGAGTTAAGAGAGTTGTGTAACCACCATTTACTCGCGCCACCGGGTACAAAATGTTCTGGGCAATCAGTGTCAAAGATATATAGCGGGATTACAGACCCGCGTTCACTAGCGTAAGTTAATGCCGGGTTATCTCGTAAGCGTAAATCTTGGCGAAACCAAACTAAAGTTGAAGGGGGGATAACGGACACTCCAAGTGTTGAAAATATAGTTAATTTATACTGATATTAAACAATTCTAGATCGTATAATAATTCTTTTTTATTAAGAATAAGTGAACTAGATGGCTTCTTTATCCGTACGCAAAATATGAAAAGGAATCAATACAATTTTAATACTGAAGAAAAGTCGCGCATTATAGAAATGGCTTGGGAAGACAGAACCCCCTTTGAGGCCATAGAAGGTTTGTTTGGTGTTAATTCTAATCAATTAATTGACATTATGCGCAGTGAACTCAAGTCAGGGTCATTTAAAGTATGGCGAAAGAGAATGCGTGGCAGACAAACTAAACATCTTGGATTACGCCCAGAAGGCATTTTACGAGGTTATTGTAAAACGCAATACAAACACAGTCGTGGTAAATAATATTGATAGTTATGGTTTGCACTATACATTTGATACAACTCCTTCCAATAAAATTCATTTATTAAATCCCTCATGTTAATACGTAATGTTATCCAGCATTTATTGAATGTTCTTAGAGAAAAAGGGTTCAAAACGTTAGTACACTTCGAACTGGAAGGAGTGTTTGAATTGCGTGCCAACTTTAAGAACCTTGATTATGCAGGGGTTAATCAACAGCTTATTAAGCTGGATATTGATGGTGAATTGAAATCTGAGTATTGGAAAAATCAATGGGAATTTGTATCTTTATTTAATGGCCAGTCGCCATTAAAAGAAGCGCAAAACTTAGCACGAGCGATGCAGCTACTACCAGCAATTATGTGTCAACATGGCGCCAGTAAAGTAATGATGGAGCCTGTTTCTTGGGGTGCGGACAAAGGCAGGTACGTTCATGGTTCCGGTGCAATATTCTCGCTAGATACTCGTTCTGTGCATATACCCAACGCTATACAAATGAATGTCAGTGTTAAAAATAAACATGATGAAAACCTATTCGCTCAAGAAGGTCTTGGTGAATGGATCCAATATGAGTTATTAGTGAATAGTTATGCTTGCTGCCTCCTATTTTTACCTGAAGAAGATGCTTTCAGACGATTAGCATTACGTAATGATTATGGCTTGGACGCAGAGCTTAGTTCTCCGGTTATTTTATCTGGCGGGCATCAAGGCAGCATCGCTTTATATAAAGAAATAGGTAAACACAATCAGGCGATGGGTTTAGAACCCTTATTTTTTGCTTCCGATAATTCAGTATTGAATTATGTAGGTGATTGGCGAAAAACTGCAAGGGTAGAACATAGAATTGGTGCAACGAGTAAAAACTATGATCCTTATTTGAATATGGTGTTTATTCTTATAAACGTTCTTGAGGGTATCGGTAAATGGCAAAATCAAAATTTACCTCCAATATTCGAAGATAAAGCGTTACCCGGGTCTTTATATGATCAAATAAATAAACAAGATGGGCAAGAAAAACTAGGTGCGCTATCTTTATTTAAAAACGATAACTGGTTGGTAAACAAAATAGATTTTTATTGCCAAGACATTCCCAATATTAATGCGATTGATTTGGGCGCAAAGATTAAAGAAATGATGCTAAGCAAATACCAACGTTCAGTTATAACGTTAAAGTCATAAAAGTTTTATCATTAGTAGATAAAATGATAAAACAGTTAAAAGAGATTAGGAAAGCACCTTTTGCTAAAACAAAAATTAATAACATTAGATAAGCCACCGCTGTTAAC
>NZ_CAJXPA010000126.1 GCF_913058035.1 uncultured Paraglaciecola sp.
CCACTAGAGCGCCTTTATAAAGCTGCAAGGCAAGAGTCAGTGCGTGCCGCATATCTAGGTCGAGGTGATTGGTCGGTTCATCTAAAATTAGTAAGTTCGGTTTTTGCCAAACAATTAAGGCAAGTGCTAAGCGCGCCTTCTCTCCACCTGAAAAGGGTCTAATAGCCTCGACAGCTTTGGCGCCATGAAAATTAAAACTGCCTAAAAAATTACGAATAACCTGCTCGGTAACCTTGGGCGATAAGCGTTGAACATGCAGTAGGGCGCTAGCATCTAAGTCTAAAAACTCTAGTTGATGTTGTGCAAAGTAACCCATCTTAAGGTGCTCGCTGACATTGCGCTCGCCGCTTAATAGAGCCAAATCACCAACCAAGGTTTTGACTAAGGTAGATTTACCCGCACCGTTATAACCCAACAAGCCAATACGGGTGTCTGCGCGCAGAGTCAGTTCAGCCTTTCTAACAATGGGTGCTGCTACAATATTTTTGTCGCTTGAAGCATAACCAAGATCAGCTTTATCGAGACTCATCAATGGGTCTGATGTTTTGTCGGCTTCACTAAAACGAAAGCTAAAAGGCGAGTCGATATGGGCGGGCGCTAATTTTTCCATGCGCTCTAATTCTTTTAAGCGACTCTGTGCTTGCTTAGCTTTGGTCGCCTTGGCTTTAAAACGATTGACGAACTGTGTGATCTCGCCAATACGTTGCTGCTGCTTCTCAAAATTCGATTGTTGTAGCGCTAAGCTCATTGCTCTCTGTGTCTCGAAGGATGAATAGTTACCCGTATAAGTGGTAATTTTTTGATGCTCTATATGTAAAATCTCACCGGCAACGGCATCGATAAAATCTCTATCGTGGGAGATAAATAACAAGGTCCCCTTGTAGCTTTTTAGCCATAGCTCTAACCATAAGGTGGCGTCAATATCTAAGTGATTTGTGGGCTCGTCGAGTAGCAATAAATCTGAAGGGCACATAAGAGCCTGTGCAAGATTGAGACGGATGCGCCAGCCCCCAGAAAAATCTGCGACTGACCTTGCCATATCGGCTTGTTTAAAACCAAGGCCATGGAGTAGTTGTTCGGCGCGATTGTTGGCGGTATAGCCATCGGCTGTTTCAAAATCAGCATAGGCTTGCGATAGCGCGAGGTGATTATCGCTAGATTGCGCGTCTTCAATTGCTCGCTCAATCGTGCGCAGGCGATCATCGCCATCTAAAACATAGTCACGAGCAGATCGATAATTTTCAGCAACCTCTTGCGCCATATGCGATACGCGCCATTGTTTAGGTATAAAAATATTACCGTTATCGAGACTAATGCCGCCCAGCAGTAGTTTAAATAGGCTCGATTTACCACAGCCATTAGCACCAATAATTGCACAGCGATGCATCGGCTGAATGGTGGCAGAGGTATTGTCGAGGAGGCGCTGAGGACCACGTTGAAGGCTAATGTCTTGTAAGGTAATCATGCGCGGCATTATAACCTGAGTTGGCATTAATTTTGGTATTGATATTAATACGAGAGTTAATAATAAGTGCACCGAGCGCGATTAAATGCCCTAAGCCCGAGTATTTATTTGCGCAATTGATAACCGGTTCTAAAAATTTGCCAAACAATGACTAATGCGATGCTTAAAAAGAATAAGATCATCGCAATGCTGGTCGCAACATTAACATCGGATACGCCATAAAAACTCCAGCGAAAACCACTAATCAAATAGACAACGGGGTTAAATAAGGTCACTGTCTGCCAAAAAGGCGGCAGCATACTAATTGAATAAAAACTTCCCCCCAAAAATACCAGTGGCGTAATCACTAGCGATGGGATCAATTGTAACTTCTCAAAATTATCTGCCCAAATACCAATAATAAAACCCAGGAGGCTAAAGGTCACGCAGGTCATTACCAAGAAAAATAACATAGCGAAGGGGTGGGCTATTTGCAGCGGAACAAAAAGTCCAGCGGTCGCTAGGATAATAAAGCCAACAATAAGAGACTTCGACGTGGCCGCACCTACATACCCCAGTATGATTTCACGTGCAGATACTGGTGCTGATAACACTTCGTAGATAGTGCCAGAAAACTTTGGAAAGAAAATACCAAAGGATGCGTTTGAGATGCTCTGTGTTAACAGCGACAGCATTAGTAGACCCGGCACAATAAATGACCCATAAGGTATGCCATCTATCTCATCGATACGCGAGCCAATTGCTGAGCCAAATACAATGAAATACAACGAGGTAGAAATAATAGGTGAAATAATACTTTGCAACAATGTTCGCCAAGTACGCGCCATTTCAGCTTGGTAGATGGCCCTTATTGCATAGTAATTGATGACTTATCCTCTGCGGTCGTTGAGCTTAACTCTTTTTCGCTATCTTTAACAAGCTGTACAAATATTTCTTCTAAGGAGCTCTGTGTTGTATCAATATCATTAAAATTTATGCCGTTATTATTAAGCTCATCTATTAAAGTCGCGATGCTTGAGGGTTCGCTTTTGTAACTAGATTCACTCCTAGTGCTGAACGTATAGCTTAGTTGGTGCCCGTCTTTAGACAAGTCTAATTGATAGTGTTGAAGGCTTGAGGGTATATGTTCGAGACTTTCTTGTAATTGCAGCGTGATACATTTTTTACCGAGCTTTTGTATTAAGGTTGCTTTTTCTTCAACTAAAATAAGTTCACCGTTGTTAATTACTCCAATTCTATCGGCAATCTCCTCGGCCTCTTCTATGTAGTGTGTTGTTAATATTATAGTGACACCTGATTCTCTGAGCTTGTTAATCACCTTCCACATATCTTTTCTGAGCTCAACGTCAACACCTGCAGTTGGCTCGTCGAGAAATAATATGTCAGGTTCATGAGAGAGGGCTTTAGCGATGAGCACACGCCGTTTCATTCCGCCCGAGAGCGTCATCATCATGTTGTCTTTTTTATCCCAAAGCGACAGCTCTTTCAGAATCTTCTCAATAATTCCTGGATTTGAGCTTTTTCCAAAAAGGCCGCGACTAAAAGTTACCGTATTCCAGACGGTAGAAAATGCATCGGAAGTCAGTTCTTGCGGGACTAAGCCAATTCTACCGCGAGTTTTACGATAATCTTTTTGGGTGTCAAAGCCATCGATGGAAACACTCCCTGAAGAGGAGTTGGCGATGCCACAAATAATAGAAATTAACGTTGTTTTACCTGCGCCATTAGGACCGAGTAAGGCAATAATTTCACCGCGATGGATATCTAGGCTAACGTTTTTGAGAGCCTGAAAGCCAGAGTCATAGACTTTATTAATATTTTTAATCGTGATGATCGGTGACATTGCTTGACTCAGGTTAGTAGGTGATGAGTTTAAAATGATTATACTAGGTAGCTTTCAACTCTTTATGAGTATACATAAAATAAAACGTGATTTTTCCTAAAAAGAACACAACTTGCTCATGTTTTCTATATTGACATCTACTTTATATCCTTAAGGAAGTGAAAGTCGGCTATTTTTCGTCTATTACTTAACCGTTTTCAGGTAATTCAGAATTCGAAACAAGCGTCTCCTGCTGTTGTGCAAACCAGTTTTGAACATTGCTTTTGTTTATGATGGAGAGCTGCTTTTATTCAAACAGACTTATCTGAGGCGGTGCTCGATTTTAGCTAGTGAGCGCGGCGATAAATATCCGCTTTCATTGGGTAAGTGGTATTTGACCGATTGAAAAGCTAATCGCTCTGCCGTCCTCTGATCGCTCATAGTCGCCTGTCAGTTTATTAAGCAGGGCTGCGTTTCAAACTTTAATTTATCGCATTTTTATAGAGCTTAAGCTTTGGTTTTTCTTCGTTATAAACATTACGTAATTTGGGCGAAATTTAAGTACACAAAGTCGCGGGTTTTAAAGAATTTCAGTTTCAAACGCTAATATGCTAGAACATCATCCTCATATAACGTAACAAAGTAATCGCTTAAATCCTCGACTTAGGCTCAGTTATATTGATGTATTTTAATGCCTCTATTATGAAGCTTATTAAGACAATTAATCTCAATTTAGTTATTCGAGAGTATTTATCCTTAAGCGAAGGGATAGATGTGGTGATGATTGTTGATTCTTTTTGATTATGAACAGCCTTTAATTATGCAAGCGGTATCTATGTTCTAAAACCTAATGTGCTGAATGACAACTATTCATATAACCTTGCCTCAAATTGAAATTAAGCTATTTTGTAGATATAAAAAAAGGCAGCCTTAGCCACCTTTTGGATTAGCTTGTGTCGCTAGACTTACTCTGCCATAAGTGGTGTCAGTTGTGTCAAGCTCATTGCCATTAGTGCACGGTTGACTTGAGTGTTGGGATTAAAACGAGCTTTCAAAACTTGCCCCATTCCAATGGGATCATCCTCAAAGCTAAATGCAGCTTGCAATAAACCCGCATTCAGCGCCAGTTGAACATGGCCAAGTAGTTCAGGTGCAATCATGTCACTGTCTACTACTTCAACCCATTGATCAAAGATAAATACTTTTAAAGGCTGATCTTGATCGACTTCTGCTGCGTCCCCTTGCTGGCCTAACATTTGAACCAATGTGTAAGCTAATATCTCTCGTGTAACTGGTTTAGTCGCACCAAACATATCACTGGAATCAGACTGCATCACTCCTTGATTCGCATAAGCACGGTCTTTAATTGAAGCACCATTGGTGACCACGGAATTCATAGCCGCTGCTGTGTCATAATTACTGTCAACAAAATTGACAGTGTTGCCATCATTAGATTGGCGAACAGCACCGTAAAACATCATCATATTAGCTAATTCTGCCTTGGTGACTGTTTTATCTGGCTGAAAACCCTCTTCGGTGCCATCCATCAAATGACTAGCTACTGCAAACTTGATAAAGCTTTCAGCTGGGTGACCGATGGCATCGTTGATGCCGAAGTAGCTACCAATGGCGAATTGCTTTACGGTAACAGTGGTCGACTCGGGCCCTGCAACACCATTGGTGACTCCCAACGGATCAACACTTTGCCCAGAGATACTGCCGATCCCGCCCATATATAGCTTCCAGATACCTGGCATGCCAGTAGCTGAAATAGCCCGATTTGTGCCTTGAACTTGGATAAGTCCTATGCCCGAACTATAGCGCTTGCCCATGGGATCTTCTAACACAAAGGCGGTTCCTAACTCAACGGTTCCAGTGGCCATGATCATTGATATATTTTCGGCTACGACAAACTCTTTTACCTCGGTGTCACCCACTGGGGTGAAACTAATAGGATAATCTTCAGAAGACGGTATGCCTAAATTGGCACCTGCATTAAAATCAATGGCTGTTTTGTCATGATCGCCAAATCTGTCGCTCATCGCCAGCGCGGCCTTAACTGCAGCGTGGGCATTGACATAGCCACTACCCACTTCCCAAGGTGCACGACCTGGCATGTTTGTGGCGGTATCTTGTAATATTTGTTTCACTTCACGCCAGCCGAGGTCAGGGTTAGCTTCAAGCATCAAAGTCACAATGCCTGATACATGAGGTGCAGCCATGGATGTACCGCTATTAACTGTATAGAAAGGTACATGGGTGGGTTCCATATAATCGCTATCACTGGATATAGATATGGCATTCGAATAGTTGGTGCTGGAACGGGCCGAGATAATATCTACCCCTGGAGCTGTTATAGTGGGGCGATCCAGCCATTCAAAGATTTCTCCATCGATAGTGACAAGTCCGCCTTTTTCAGAAACACCACGTGAACTAAAATCAGCTAAATTACCGTTTTTGTCGCCAGCGGCAACGGCGACTACCCAAGGAGCCTTTTTAAAATTACCGGTGATAGTGGACTCACCTGAACCAGAGTTACCTGCAGAGAAGACCACAATAATGCCCCGGTCAGCTAGTATTTTAGTCACAACATTAGTGGGGTGATCTGGGTTGAAATCGCTGCCAACATCGCTGGTTTGGCCAAACGAGTTAGAAATAACACGAATATTATAAGTATATTGGTGTGTTAAGGCATAATCGAACCCCCCCATGGTGTCTAAAAGAAAATCATAAGCACCCGAACCGTAACCGATTATATCTGCGCCTGGTGCAACGCCAGTATGTGTGCCGTTACTCATGGCGCCGTTACCGCCGATAGTGCCAGCTACGTGGCTACCATGTCCTGTGAGCACTTCAGTGTTAGCAATATTCTCCTGATAGAGAACGGGCATCACACCTGTGTCATAGAGTAAATTGAGCTGACCGGCAACGTTTTGAACTACATGTTGTGGATATTTAATGTCGTTATGATTTCCATCAATACCACTGTCATTGACCAACACACCGATACCACGTCCAGAGTAAGGTATGCCTTTTTTGCGCATACTTTTATCCGTTCGTAACTGTTGCACTCCGGTCAACTGTGTTGCCTCAAAATTTTCTAAAGTGATTTTTTCATTTTCCCATACTGAAACCACGTCATCACGAGCATAAATGGCTTCAATCTGGGATTGGGTCGCCAAGGCGCCGACAATCGGTAGACTTTGCATACTGACTCCACTAATACCTAGTGAGTTCAATGCGGCAAGCTGTAAATTGCTAGGGGCACCTGTTTGGTCAAACGAAATAATTACTTGGTGCAGTGAATTCTGGCCAGATCTGGCCAAAATGTTTTGCAAGTCTTGATCAAAGGTTTTGGCCTCTAAAGATGTACTAGCCAAAGCTAAGGCAATGGATACTGAAAGAAGGTTAATATTATTTTTTATTATATTTTTCATGTGAAAACCTGATGTGTTTATTGACCACTTAAGATTTTCATATCTCATGATAAGGAACAATAGGGGTTTCCCCCTGCCTACTCTTGTAACTAGTGGATAGACAATAGCGAACAGTGACTCAGCATTCTGTTGCCCTCAATGACTCGAGCTAGATTATAACGATGCTAGGTCAAACGTAGCTGTCAACTTAGCCAAATTACTCGGCATATCAGCAATCGATGTTTATAGGAAATGCTTGTGCAGCTTAGTATAAAAAGTAGGAAGTGACTTTTAGAGTTTTATAACTATTTGATAACTATTTTTAACCGATGATTTTTTAGCACGTTTGACTCAAAAATACTTGGCTTTGCTGGCGTTATACGGGCGATATACGGCCGTTATACGGATGTTAAGGAGTGCATCATTTGATACCCGTTTGCAGAACCCATAAATTTAATTCTATTAGACTATTCTAATAAACCTGCTTTGCCGGCTAATCTTATTAATTCTGCAGAGCTGTTGACCTGTAATTTTTTATAAATACTACCCCGGTGGTTTTCTGCCGTTTTTAAACTCATATCAAGTAGTTCAGCAATTTTTTTACTGGTTTTTCCGGCCGTGACCAAAAAAAAGACTTCACGCTCTCGTCGAGTTAATACTGTAATAGGATTAATGTATTTAGTCTGAGCTAATAGAGAATTTTGTTCTTTTTTGGGCATAGGAAAAACTCTTTTTCCTGACGCTACCAGCTTGATTGCCGCAATCAATTCTTCACTGGATGTTTCTTTTAACACATAGCCGATGGCACCAGCGTCGCGCATTGCCTCGACATATTCCAACTCATCATGCATGGATAGTACTAATATGCGACTTTGTGGACGTTGGGCTAACAGCTTATCAATGGCTACTAAACCACTCATACGAGGCATTGATATATCCATTACCACCACATCTGGTGATAGTTTCAAGACTTGTTTGATAAGTTCGATTCCATCACCACACTGACCTATTACGTTGATATCCTTTTCGGCACTTAATACCTGGATTAATCCCTGACGCATGAGCACATGATCGTCAGCAATCACAATGGAAATAGTCATATTGCAACCGTTAATGTAATTCTTGAACCTTTATCGGCCTTAGCATAAATAGTTAGCTGTGCATTAAATGCTTGAGCTCTGTCTTGCATACTATGAAGGCCAATACCTTTTTCAACCTCTTTATGCTCAAAGCCAAGGCCATTGTCAATGACATCCAGTCTAATTGTTTGATGATGGCTGGATAACAGCACTCTAGCTTTCGACGCCTGTGCATGTTTTATAATGTTAACGAGTGCTTCTTGAGCAATCCTGAAAACCAAAATACTGATATCTTTGGGTAGCGTTAATGTGCAATCAAATTGGCATTCATAATGGCAATCCTCATGTTCAAATAGGCTTCTACACAACCATTTAATTGCAGGAACAAGGCCCAAATCATCCAAAATAGTTGGGCTCATTAATCGTGATAATTGCCGAACATCTGACAGAGCCATTTGAGATAGTTGTGCCAGCTCTCGGAATTCAGGCTGATCCGAACTGATACTTTGTAATCGTCTAGTCAGGCCAGTAAGGAGTTGACCTACACCATCATGTAATTCGCGTGATAATTTTGCTTTTTCTGATTCTTGCTGCGCCCACAGACGTTTTGCAAGCTCGTTTAGATTATATTGCTCGTCATCTAAACGAGCTTGCAACACTGCTTGTTGACGCTTTACCTCTGCTAATAAATGTCTATCGTGATCAGCGTTCAAGGTAAAGTTCCCGATATGATTTAGCCTGTTGTTCAGTTAATTGTAACATCCAGTCTTGTAATAGAGCTTTTTGTTTCAACTGCGATTCTTCATCTTCGAAGGCTTGATAATAAATATGATTTCGCCAGTATTTAGGGTGAGCTATGAGTTGTTCGTGTAACAATTTTCGGGCAGCATCCTGTGACGACTTAAGAAAAAGTAAATTCATATATGGTTGGTAGTAAACTGGTTTAACGATCTGCTCTAAGAGTTGCATAATGGGACTGTCGAGCGGCAAATTTACTCTTTCTTGCATATCTAACAAAATTTTCATTCTGGTGAGTACTGGTATGTTTGCTGTTTTTATCTGTTCCATAAATTCGATTGAGCTGCTGGATAAAAGCTCGGATTTTTCAACATCATAGCTAAATATCAACCAGTTTAGTAATGCTTGTTGTTCGACCATAGAGCCAGCAATGCTGTTTTTGACTAGGTCAATTTGTGTTTTTAAACAACGAAGATCAGCCGTTTTCAAACAAATTTCCCCATGCCATAAATACACCTCAGTTAATGCCCTGCTGTCGTCAGTTTGTTGGGCAATAAGTTTGGCATGAGATAAGTTTTCTATTGCACTTGTCAGGTCACCATTTGCAAAATTTAAAAAACTATACAACAACTTATTGATCATTAATTCTTGTTTTTGACTGGCATCAAGTTGTTGCGAAACATCAGCTAAATATCGCATGGCTTTTATGTGCTCGCCTTTTGCCATACTCAACTGAGCTATGTTCTGCAAGGTACGTTGTAAATGAAGTTTTTCATTATTTTTATTGAATAGTGCTTTTGCCTGCTGCCAATAGATACCTGCTAAAGAATAGTCTCCAATTAAAAAGTGCATATACGCTACGTTACTAATACTTTGTGCCTGATTAATGCCAGCACTCTCGGTTGTTCGAATGTCGAGGCCTTTTTTGTAATAGTTTAACGCTTGAGCATACAATCCTTGCTCCTCATATAGAAAACCAAGTGTATCTAGAACGTGTGCTTGTTGAGTAGTATCGCCAAAAATTTCAAGTAGCTGTGATGCTTCTTCTAATGCAATTTGGGCTTCAATAAATTTACCACTCAAAGCATCTAGATTAGCTAGGTTAGCTAACGATTTAACTCGTTCAAGTGGAAAATTTTGGGGATCAAATATTATTAATGAATCCTGTAAGTATTTTTCTGCAGTGTTATATTCTGCAAGTCTTATGTAGGCTACCCCAAAAGCGTTTAACACCAAGCCTTCTCCAGCTAGGTCTTTGTTTTTCCTGTATAGCACTAACGCGCGAGTTAATTCATTATCAATAGCGCTTTGTGTTTGTCCTGAAAGTATTTTGAGTCGAGCTAATTGAAACCACAAATGTGCATTATTTGGATCCAGTTCGGTGGCTAAATGATAATCGATTATGGCTAATTCATAATCGTTTGCCCATTCGTAGATTTCGCCACGTTTAGCCAACAATTTAGAGCGTTGTGGATAGGCTTCAGTCAGTTTTTGAATCGCTTGCAGTGCTAATTTTAGGTCATCATTTATTTCAGCTTCTAACAGACGGCCACTAAGTAGCCAAAAGATTGAATCGCTTTGTAATGTAAACAAAATTTGCAGATTATGCCGTGCAGACTGTATATCTCCCTCCTGCCATGCCTGATCTGCAGCTCGATACCAGGCACCTGCGTATTCGGGGGCGAACTCAGTCAGATTATTATTTATACTTGAAGCGGTGCCTTTTCTATCAGTTTCAAGATCTGCTGAAAGTGCGCCTAGCCCAGATAAAAAGTAGGTCGCTTCAGACTGTTCAAATTGTTGTGATAATTGTAATTCAAATTTTTCAAGTAATGTTTTAGTAAACTCAGCTAAGTCTTGTTCAAGAGTGTTAGCGTTAATACTACGGGTTAATTCTACAATGCTAATGTCAGCAGGCATCGAATGAATACTCGCGCGTATTAAAAAATCATCAGCTTGAATATTATCGATAGTCAGCATCATTAACGCATCTAATTCAAATATGCTAGCTAATCTAATTCTATCCTGTGGTACTGAAACAGGTTGCAAGGCAAGATTATAAATTATGTCATGAGTTCGATATCCACTGATTACCGATAACTGCGGGTTGGTTTGTAGGGGCATTTCAAACAGCTCCACTAGTCCACCGAGCAGTGGTGTTTTATCATCATGTATGATTGCGATTTGAATAGTGGTTGCGGGCAACTTTTTTTCAGTTACAGGCTGTTGCCACTGTTGTAATAGTGTCCAAACCAATATGCTGAGAATAATGAAGACAACTAATAACCATGCCCGATAATCTAGATTATTACTGTTCTTTTGGGTGTGGTAAAAGTCATTTGCTTTGCTAAGTGTTGGGCGTTTAAATCGATTACGATGGCAAAGTAGTGCTATGAAACTGGTTTGTTTTGAGTGCCACCATTGCTGAGTAATTGATAATGGATTGTGATGTATATTTACCAGCATTAGCTGAATTATTTTACCGGCACTATAAAGTTCAGACTGCACACTAGATTGGCCAGAATAAATAACTTCTGGAGCAGAAAAATCTTGATGACCACTTATTTGTAACTCATCGTTATGAAATTGACCAATGCCAAAATCAATAAGGCGAAGGTTATTGTGCTCGTCAATAAGAATATTGTCGGGCTTAATATCTCCGTGCTTTATTTCGGATGCTTCACATGCTGTTAAGGCACTAAATAATTGCTGTGTCCAAAGTTTAAATTCAGTTTGTAAAATTGGTTTTTCGAGGCGCTTTATCAGTGATTCACCAGCGATAAGCTCCATAGTAAAAAAGATCAGACCTTGATCTTCAAATACATCATAAACTCGAATGATATTTTGATGTTGTAGACGGCGAGCAATCAACACTTCGTTGCGTATCGCACTTAATTGGGTCTGGTTATTTAATGAGGTCTCTACCACCTTTATCGCTATATCTGACTCTAACAGCTGATCGTATGCGTGATAAACATTACCTTGTGCACCGCTTCCAAGGAGTTTAATTATATTAAAACGTTGAACTAGAACCGTGTTGCTTATGAGTTGCGAGGCAGAGCGCAACGGCTGAGTGGTTAAATTAATATTGTTTGATGATTCCTCGGTGTGATCGGTCAACTCACCACTCCAGTTGGTTTCTCACCAGTGTGAGCATTTAAATTACAATGATGAGATATTATGTTCTATAGACTGAAATAACAAACGCAATGAGAGAATATTGGCAAACGACTCGACGAATTTGACTTCAGTTTCAGTAAAAAATTGCCGACCTTGTGTATTATCGGCATATAAAACACCGATGACATGGTTTTCAGACTTGACAGGCACACATAACGCAGCTTGTATATTGTGGCGCATAACACTGTGTTGTATCGCTAGGCTAGGATCGGCTTGAACATTACCAATGGCAAGAACTTGCTGTTCATTTATGCAACGTTGAATAATCGTATTACTGCCACTAAAACTGTGTTTTTCCATCCATGTTTCATAGCCCAAGCAATGCTGAAGTTGTTTATGCTGATCTACCAAAATCAGTGCCGCGCGTTCACAGCCCAATGTTTGTATCAAACAATGACGCGCAGATTCTAGCAAGGCAACACTAGAAGAACATTGGCTAAATTGCTTAGAAAGTTGCAGAAGTTGTCGTTTGCGCCACATTTTCTGATTATCAAAGGCAGTAAGTTGGTGATGGTTGAGGTGTTTAAATTGGCAAGACACGGGGCCTAAATGTAAGGTTTCTTCATTGGTTAAGGGTACAAAGCTGACTCGTTTGCCATGATGATAACAACCAACACTACTGGTGTCTCGAAGTGACCATATGTTGTCATCGTTGGCACTCAATGTGGCGTGCTCGCGAGATATTTGCGGGTGATTAATCAATACATCCGCTTGATTCGAGCGCCCAATGTTGTATGCATTTCCTTCGAAAAGAATATGTTCTGACATTAAACCCGATTCAAGTGAAATATTTACTTGCATTGGCACGCTAATATCCTCTTTCAATACTCACGATCGTGGAATTAAATAACTCGTAGACTGTATTTTAATGTTCTAAGACGAGTTAGTAATTCACCTTGCATGTTGACCAAATCATTGGATGAGCGCCACACATTGCTTAATTGTTCGCCAGAAGCATTTTCTGTAACAATTATCAATTCCTCTACTACTTCTAACGCAGCGGTATAATCAGTCATCAACAAAGCCTGTTGTAGAGCACTGATACCAGTTTGTATCGTAATAGCCAAGGTTGCCGAAATATGATTGTTATATTGGCTTACCAGTTGGTTTAGCTGAGAAAATGTATCGTCAATTACGTCTGCATTGTTTCGTTCGTCGAGTAAAAGCATAAAGTCTGAGAAACTGCCAGTATTACCACGGGCACGAATACTACCTGCAGAGATCATGGAGGTGATGTCTTCAAAATTACTATTGGCATGAGATCTGAAAATTCTAGCAGGCATTGCAGTATTGTAATCCACAGATTTAGTGTAGATTTCTACCGACGCTAAACCTTCAAACGCAAATCCGGCGTCTGCCTTGGGACTAATTGAAATAATCACTGGAAAAGTCGGTATTACTTTAATGTCTGCTGAGCTGAGTCGATTTGTGATATTGCTAGCGTTAACGTCAGATAATGTTGCGCTAATGTTGATGTTATCAGCGTTTAAACCGACACTTTTTTCAAATTCGACCACTAAATCAACTTCAATTAGAGTCGTGACCTGTAATTTTGCCTGAAGTGTATTGCCATTTATAGAAACAGAAGAAGGTGTAACTGTTTGCGCCATTGAGCCGCTGCTCAAAAGTGTAAATAACAAAAAACAAGGAATATTTCGTATTAGCATTCTCATAATCTGAACCTTATTGTTATTAAATTTTCCAAGGGCAACTTATCTTATTACGACGGCCATATCAATTGGCGAGTTAAATTCGCTACATTTAATAATGATTCAATAATAATTTATCCGTAATGATTGGCATACACTGGAATATATTAATACACCAGTAAAGATACGCCACAACCAACATATTGAATTTATATGTACCAGTGAAAGTGATAAAACGCATCATAGTAAATAAGTAAATAAG
>NZ_CAJXPA010000127.1 GCF_913058035.1 uncultured Paraglaciecola sp.
CAATTATACCGAATCATCCAGCGTTTATGAATACTCAGCTATTTTTCAACCCTGTTAATGTTCAGCAAAAAGATTTTTGGCATCGAGATTGTCAATATGATCACGATGTTGAAGGACAAAAAAAAGCTATTCAAGAAACTCAAGTTCTGCATTTACGTGTACCTTTATTTGATGAACTCGGTATGGAGCTGGTGCCACAAACACACAAGCGCTGGGATAGTGATGAAGAATTTAATGTACGACAAGAAGAAAAGGGTAAGGTAAGTAGCGATGACCTATCTACGGGTAAAAAAATTAAGTTAGCCGATGGTGATTTGTTAGTTTTTTCGGCTGATATGATCCATCGTGGTTTATACGGATTAGAGCGTTTAGCTTTAGATATTTTAGTATTTGACCCATCTGCTGATCTTGCTGATTACGTTGATGACGATTGTTTGCCCGATAGGTCAATGCTGGACAAAATTGCCGATCCAAGATTATTTACGAGCACTATTAACTTAAAATCAAAGCGGCAGCGATAATTATTTAATCATCATCGCTAGTGAGCATTTAATAAACCCCCCGTTTCTAATGCAAACATTTACATATCTTGTGATTAAAATGTGTATGGTTAATCAATATGTTTTTAGGTATTAAATGACCGAAAGTGTGTCTTTAATACTGCTATGTGTTGTATTTGAGTAGGAATATATTAACAGTGAAGGGCCAACAATATAAGCGCAAACGCTTGTAAATTAGACTTAACAAGAGCAAACCGTAGAAACCGAAGCTGTTAATATTCCAAATAAAAAAATTGGCAAGTTTTACAGCGTTGATAGATAGCAAACAAGGCAGCAAATATAATTATCTGACTGTGCAGTAGACAATTTAGCCGAGTCACCATAGATTTTGAGGTTAATGCCTCGAATGATATTAAGTATGTCTAATCAGTCGGTATCTGGTTGAGTTCAATTCAAGAAATAAGCAGAAAAACTATTTAGTTTGGGCAATAAGCTGTTTGAGCTCACACAAATAGGGCAAGTAATCTTTTCTAATATCATCGGGTTTTCTTTAGGTTTATCTGAGGTGTTTTATTTCAAGTCAAGAACCTAAGACCTTCTATGCGGTCATGTCCACAATGTTTTGAGTTGTTCGAAATATAGAACTATTCAAAATATAATTAGTATTGTATCAATTTTTAGAACAGTGTTGTCTATTTCCTTGTATTGTCATAAATTAGCTTAAGGTCTACAATCATCACACTTCAAATCAGTTATGAGAAATATAATGAATACACAACATACAAATAAGCATATATTAATAGTATTAACTTCACATGCTGAGCTTGGTAACACTGGTGAAAAGACAGGTTTCTGGGTTGAAGAGTTTGCTGCACCTTATTATGCTTTCACCGATGCAGGAATAAAAGTGAGCATAGCTTCTACATTAGGAGGTCAGCCACCTATCGATCCTAAGAGTGAATTAGAAGATTTTCAAACCCCATCAACTAAGCGTTATGACGCAGACAATGATGTACAAGCTTTAATGGTTAACACATCCAAATTGGCTGATGTCGACGCTGCTGACTATGACGCTGTTTTCTATCCTGGTGGTCACGGGCCATTATGGGACCTTACCGATAACGAAGATTCAATTGCTTTAATTGAACGTTTCTTAGCCACCAACAAGCCAATCGGAGCAGTATGTCATGCAACCGCTGCATTTTTAAATGTCAAAGATACCTCTGGTGAGTATGTGGTAAAAGGTAAAGCAGTAACAGGTTTTACGAATAGTGAAGAAGAAGCCGTTCAGTTGACTCATATCGTTCCCTTCTTATTAGAAGACGAGTTGATTAAACGTGGTGGCGATTATCAAAAAGTGGCTGATTGGAATGCTTTTGCAATCCAAGATGGCTTAGTCATAACAGGTCAAAATCCTCAAAGCTCAGAATTAGCTGCAGAAAAATTAATAGCAGCACTGGCGTAGGTTACAACCGCTTAACTTTTAAAAAATAATGAGGAATAATATTCATGTTAAATTTTAGTTTTCAAAATACTACCCGAATTCAGTTTGGTGAAGGTCAAATAGCTTCACTTAGTAAACAGATCCCAATCGATGCAAAAGTGTTAGTGACTTACGGTGGCGGTTCAATCAAAAGTAACGGCGTATATGACCAAGTTGTTGCCGCACTAGCTAAACATACCTGGTTCGAATTTGCTGGTATCGAGCCAAATCCAAGTTTCGATACACTCATGAAGGCACAAGATGTTATTAAAGAAAATAACGTCGATTTTATTCTAGCAGTTGGTGGTGGATCTGTTGTTGATGGTTCTAAGTTTATTGCAGCTGTGGCACTTTACGAAGGTGAAGACCCTTGGGATATCGTCAGTAAACAAGCGCGTATCAAGAAAGCTCTTCCACTAGCTTGCGTACTTACTTTGCCAGCGACAGGTTCTGAGTCAAATACTGGTGCGGTAGTGACTCGTAATGGTAATAAGCTACCATTTGCAAGTCCTCTGGTTCGTCCTATTTTTGCGATACTTGACCCTGCGGTAACACTGTCATTGTCCGACCGTCAAATTGGTAACGGTGCTGTGGATGCGTTTGTTCACACAATGGAGCAGTACCTGACCTACAGTGTAAATGCTAAGGTGCAAGACCGTTTTGCTGAAGGATTGTTGTTAACTTTAATCGAAGAAGGACCAAAAGCATTGGCCCCTGAAACGTCTAAAGACTTAGAAGTGCGTGGCAATATTATGTGGGCGGCAACGATGGCGCTTAATGGTTTAATTGGAGCAGGTGTGCCGCAAGATTGGACAACTCACATGATTGGTCATGAACTAACTGGTACTCACGGCATCGACCATGCACGAACTTTATCCATAGTACTGCCTGCTGTGATGAAAATACGGAAAGAAGCAAAACGTGAAAAGTTATTACAGTACGCTGAACGTGTCTGGAATGTGACAGAGGGTGATGAAGATTCACGTATTGATCGTGGTATCGAATTAACCGAGCAGTTTTTCGAAAAGATGCAAGTACCAACACGCTTATCTCATGTTGATCTTGGTGCAGCGGATATTGATTTGTTGATAGAAAAGCTTACTCAACACGGTATGGTAAAGTTAGGCGAACATAAAGCTGTTACTCCTGACATCAGTCGTGAAATATTGGTCACTGCACTCTAATTTGGGTTGTGGGAAAGAACGGTCAGTTTGAAAAATAAAGACCTGCATAATTTGATAAGCCAAAGTATGCAGGTCAATCGCCAGTAGACTTTCGCAACTCGTGCGTTGGGTGCTTCGGCTGTGAAAAGTTTTAACTCTATTAAGAGTGAAAGGCGAAATCCACAGTCTGGTGAGATTTTATTAATTACGGCTTTCTTATCCCTTGCCCTTATATTCTTAGTCACATGAATTTAGCCAATCGATGTTATGTGGCTCAAAGATGCAAAAATCACTCATTTTGGCCAGCTTGTGATGCGAGTGGGTCCAGACAAATTATAATTAATAACGACTTTTATAGAGAAATACTATGTTAACAGTACACCATTTAAATAAGTCTCGTTCTAAACGCGTATTGTGGTTGTTAGAAGAGCTCGGAATGCCTTATCAACGTATTGATTATCAGCGCGATGCTCAGACAAACTTAGCACCTTCGAGTCTCAAAGCAGTTCATGCGCTCAGTAAAGCACCTATAATCGTTGATGGTGATATTACTTTGTGTGAGTCCAGTACAATAATGGAATACATTTTAGATAAAGATATCGAAAATCGCTTTCGCCCTGAAAAAGGTAGCAAAAAGTATTACCAATATCTTGAATGGTCACACTTTGCTGAAGGATCGTTGGCATTACCGGTAATGTTCACATTATTCATGGGGATGGAAACACGTAACGGTGACCAAATAATGGACGGCTATATTGCTAAAGAAGTCGCCTTAGACTTTGGTTATATTGAGTCCACGTTGGCTAAGCGCGATTATTTTTCTGGTGCTGAATTTACGGCTGCTGATATTATGATGCAAACTATGCTAGAAATTGCGAGTAAGCTTGGTTTACTCAAAGAACGAGAAAAAACCTTAGCTTATTTGGAAAAAATTCAGCAACGTTCTGCTTATCGAAAAGCGGCGAGTTTCGGTTAAGGATCAAGCAAACTGCAAGTAACAATATTAGGCCCAATTTACACTTCAATACCTTATCTCAATATAACCATTTATTTGTGTTGTCTGGTATGTGGAATGAATCAACTGATGTGTATTTGTTGATGAATTAACTTGTTTTAATTAGCTCAACAGGAAGACGTTTCGGGATAATAGTGAGGAGCTTTAATTAATTCATATCGCATAGTTATTATAATAAATAGTAGTTATGACGGGTACAAAAATAAATGTGGAGCATTAGTCGAGAATTTAATTGTCATTAATTTGCTCTATTATCACTTTTTCTTTATCAATTGAACTTCAGATCAGTCGGTCTAAATTGGCTTCAATCCACCTAGATTATTGTCTTGCTATGACCTATTTAGTGAAACGTGTTTAAGCATATCAAGACCGAAGTAATACTCTGTGAATTCTATTAGTATGTCGCCAGACTAGTGACAAAACCAAATGAAATGTGGTTCTAGAAACAATGTTAATGATAGAAATTAAGCATTAGTTTTTCTAATCTCAAACGTTCAAGAAATGTACGTTGTACGTTACTTGAACTATCTCTAGAATCTAACTCTGTTTGTCACTTTCGTATATGTATTTGGTTTTTTAGAGCTATAAACATTGCGTTAACTTTTGAAGTAGTAGTAAAGAAATGAACACGTTAGAATTTATCCAAATACGTCGTTTTATCCTTAAACTGGGTAAAATGTTGCACAAATACGGTTCACCATCCTTTCGACTGGAAGCGTATTTAACTGAAATTGCCACGCATTTTGGCCTGCATGCGTCATTTAATTCTACCCCCACCACTTTATCTATTGTGCTGTGGAGTGACCGTCATGAAGACGAGTATAACCACTCTGCACGTATGCAGCCCGGTGAGCTGGATATGAACTCCCTGTCTCGGACTGATGAATTAGCTTACCAGTTACTATCTGGCGATATATCTCTTGCAGAAGCAGATAAGCATTTAGATGAGATCGATGTTATGCCTAGTCCCTATGGTAAAAGCTTAACGGGTATTGCTTTTAGCTTGTCTACTAGTGCATTTGCGATGCTTATGGGGGCTGGTTGGTCAGAAATTATCTATTCTGGTTTGCTAGGGGGGATGGTTTATTTTTGGACTCTGTGGGCATTACGTTCAAAGCGAGTTAACTTGATGTTGGAACCTGTCGCTTCGTTTTCAGTAGGTTTTATGGCGTGTGTTATTAATCATTATTCATCATCAGGGTTTAATATCTGGCTGATCATTCTTTCCTCTTTAATTATATTAGTACCTGGACTGTCATTGACCATCGGTTTAGCTGAATTATCTTCACGTAATTTGGTATCGGGAACGGCACGTGTAATGGATGCCACCATGCAGTTATTTAAACTATATTTTGGTGCTTTTTTAGGTGTCAGTCTGGGTTACCAATTGTTTGGTCAACAAGAGTTGGCAATGGCAGTTACTCTGCCTTTTTGGGTCAACTGGTTGGGTGTGTTCATGCTTAGCGTAGGTCTGGTTGCTATATTCCGTACACCGATGAAACATGTTCCCTGGGCAATAACATCGACTTTTATTGCTTATGCAGCCTCGACTTGGAGCTCTAGCTATCTTGAAAACGGACTTGGGGCGTTTGTTGGCGCATTTGCATTAGGTGTGTTTGCAAATATATTTTCACGCATCGCTAATGCTCCTTCTACTATAGTGGCTATGCCTGGTTTAATAGTATTGGTTCCAGGTTCAAAAACATATATTGGACTTAATTCGTTTATCTCAGGCCAAGACATTATCAAAACCGATCATATTGCTCAGGAAACTTTTTTGATCTTGATGTCATTAGTGGCAGGATTGATATTTGCTAATGTAGTGATACCATCAAGAAAATCATTATAGTTGTTGCATACTGACATGTGGTTGATTCAGAAAGTGGGACTTTTGGAGCAAAGACTGTTTTAGGGAGTGTGATTATTGCAAAAGTTTATAGGCGAACTTGTTTCCTAGAACCTTAGGTCGCATTGCGAAGTCACACTGGACTGGGATCCAGTGTGACTAGCTACTGAGTGATTTGCTTTTGAATATTTACTACTCTAGCTGTTTAAATTGACCAAATAACGGCCTACTACCTTCGCTTGCATAAAACGTTGTAGATATTCAGGTGTTTGTTCTAAGGATATTTCTTCACACAAATCTTGAAGATTTGGAAGTTTCATATCGCTAGCGACTCGTTGCCAGATATGTTGTTTATCACTTAGTGGGATATATACCGAATCTACACCGAGTAAGGATACCCCTCGTATAATGAAGGGATACACAGAAGAGGAAAGCGTAGCAGAAGCGGCCAGACCGCAAGCCGATACGCCACCACCTGATTTAATTTGTTTTAACAGATTACCAAGGTAGTCACCGCCTAAGGTATCTATTCCGTGGGCCCATCTTTCTTTACCCATCGGTAAGTCTGCCGCTTCATTGAGTACATCACGATGCAATACTTCATCGGCACCAATAGATTTTAAATGTTCCGTTTGTTCAGGTTTACCTGAAAACGCTACCACGCTGTAACCCAGTTGTTTGAGTAAGGCGATACTGATGCTGCCTACACCACCTGTTGCACCTGTCACCGCAACGGGACCATCTTCAGGGCGTGCACCCATTTTCTCTAGTTTTTGCACACAAAGAGCGGCTGTTAACCCGCCAGTTCCGTAAGTCATGGCTTCTTTTAAAGATAAATTTTCTGGACGTTTTACAGCCCAGTTTGCGGGGATAGAGATCATCTGGCCTAACCCACCTGGTGTATTCATGCCCAAATCATAACCAAATATCAGTACTTCATCACCGGGTGAAAAAGTACCTGTCTTATCGTTTATAACCACGCCTGCTGCGTCTATCCCAGGTGTATGAGGATAATGACTGCTGACTCTTTTATTACCGCTAGCAGATAACGCATCTTTATAATTTAATGATGAATAGTGCACATTAACAAGTAGGTCATTTTCAGGTAAATCAGTTAACGAACGGTTGACTATATTTAATGTAAATTGTTTGTTGGCGGCCTCTTCTACCAATAAGGCTTTAAAATTATTCACCTCAGACATTGTTTGACGTTCTCATGGTTATTAATTTGTGACATAACTTTAACAAATGGAGATTGTTTCGGCTAGGCTTGTTGACAATGTCTTGTCGGGTAATGCTGACTAATATAATGCCCAGTAGTTAATAAATATAATGTACAAATACAAGTATGAATATAATCATACCGATTATGGACAAACCTTTAATATTCATTAAGACTCTTGGTTTTAAAGTGCTAAGTCATGTTTAATGTTCTATATATTAAAATGAGTTACGTTGTGTATGAAAGTATTAGTAAATAAGGGGGATAGCAGACATTAACTATCGTGTACTACTTAATAAATAGTAACTAACTGCATCGCTCAGTGCTAAACACCAGTCGTAATCAATCACGCTCCTTTGGCATTAAACCTTGCTCAAACAATAAAAACACACTACTGTATAAAAAAACATGATAATAGGTTCTATGCGTCTTTTTATTGCCGAAAAACCCAGTTTAGGTCGTGCTATCGCCGATGTATTACCCAAGCCACATAAAAAAGGTGATGGCTATATTAGTGCGGCTAATGGCGATACGGTGAGTTGGTGCATAGGGCATCTACTCGAACAACAACAACCAGAGGCATACGATCCTGTCTTTAAAAAGTGGAGCCATGAACATCTGCCTATTATTCCCCAGCAATGGAAACTTACAGTTAAAAAGCAGACTGCCAAACAACTTGGTGTGTTACGCACTTTAATTAAGCAAGCTGAGCAACTTGTGCATGCTGGAGATCCTGACCGTGAAGGTCAGCTATTGGTAGACGAAGTGATCAATTTTCTAGGCGTAACTGGTGCTAAGAAAAGTAGTATACAGCGCTGCTTAATCAATGACTTAAATCCTTCCGCAGTCAAACAATCAATAAGCAAATTACGCAGTAATCGAGAATTTATCCCACTGTCCACTTCAGCTCTGGCTCGCTCACGTGCTGACTGGCTATATGGAATAAACTTAACCCGTGCCTATACACTTCAGGGTCAAAAAGTTGGGTATAAGGGAGTGTTGTCTGTGGGCCGAGTACAAACGCCTTTGTTGGGTTTAGTTGTGCGGCGTGATAAAGCTATAGATGCGTTTGTGAGTAAGGCATTCTATGAAGTCTGGGCCGACTTAGAAACAAACAACGGTGAGAATTTTAAAGCCAAGTGGCAACCCAGTGAGCAATGTGCCAAATATCTTGACGACCAGGGTCGAAATTTATCCCAGGCACTGGCGCAAAATGTTGCTGGGCGCGTCAGTCAGCAACCCGCATTGGTAAAAAGTCTTAAACGTGAGCATAAAAAACAAGCACCGCCACTGCCTTATAATTTGTCATCTTTACAAATTGATGCAAGTAAAGCCTTCGGTTTAAGCGCTCAGCAGGTACTGGATATTTGTCAGGGGTTGTATGAACGTTACAAATTAATTACCTACCCCCGTTCAGATAGTCGTTATTTACCCCTTAGCCATTTTGGTCAAGCTAAAAAAGTACACAGTGCCATTTTAAGCAATAGCCAACATCTTGGCCAACAAGGCCATGTATTTAGTCAAACCCAGTTTGATTTAAAATATAAATCAAAAGCTTGGAACGACAAAAAAGTCGATGCTCACCACGCTATTATTCCAACTGAAAAAACCAGTAATCATCTATCTGGAAACGATGCGAAGGTGTATGCCCTAATATGCCGAAATTATTTAGCACAATTTTTGACCCATCACGAATATTATGCGGTACGTGTTGAAGTAGAAATTGCTGCAGGATTATTTGTCGCAGTCGCAAAGGAACTGATTAATGAGGGGTGGCGTTGTATTTTTCTGTCTCGCAGTAAAACTAGTAACCAGGATGACAACAGCGAGGCTACACAGCTATTACCTCGTTTAGATATTGGACAGGTTCTTAAATCTTTACAAGCTGAAGTGTTAGAAAAAAATACTTCGCCACCGAAAGCTTATACAGACGGCAGCTTACTAGCCGCTATGACAGGCATAAGTGCCCATGTAAGCGATCCACAACTACGCAAAGTCTTGCGGGAAACAGACGGTTTGGGCACAGAGGCAACCCGAGCAGGGATCATAGAATTATTGTTTACTCGGGGGTTTTTGTCACGTACCGGTAAAACTATTACTTCAACCGCAAGTGGGCGGGGCTTGATAGAGGCTTTGCCAGATGTGGCGACTTATCCTGATATGACTGCCCGTTGGGAATCAGAATTATCTGCTATCAGTGAAGGAAAAAGCCAATATAAAAAATTAATGTGCCCGCTAGAGGTGCAACTTAAAGAGCTAATAGCACAAAGTCGTGAAGTGTTACCTAAAGGGTTGACTGGTTTAGGTAAACAGCGTTTTACAAAAAAACGTAAAAGTGGCACAAAGCGAAAATAAGTGACGTTTACTCATTAACTTAGTTAAGTGAGGAAATCGTCAAACAAATTCAAAACAAAACTAATCTAATTGAGTTACCAATTCTGATGCCTCTGCGCCGATTATTGCAGCACCTAGTAATGCGCTATGATTGCTAAATTTGGTTCCGACAATTTTAGGGAGTAGAACACCTTTAAATAGATAGTCAGACATCAGGTCAGGTAAGTACATATAAATCTCTGATATATTCGATATTCCCCCTCCAACTACTATAACGTCAGGGTCATAGTAGATGACCAGTTGGGCTAAACTATGAGCTAAAAGATCCAAATAACAATTAAACGTTTTGACGGCAAGGTGATCGCCATGTCTCATTTTAGTTACCAGAGTTTGTGCACTTATATTATCTCCACCCATATGGGTGTAAAGCCATTCTAAGCCTTTCCCTGAAACATAAGGTTCAACACAGCCCAATGAGCCACATCCACACTCAAGTAAAGGCAGTCCATAACGTTGTTGATGCAGGGCACTGAGCAATACATGCCCCCATTCACCTGCGATTTTATTACGGCTTGTAAACAGTTTTCCTTGTACACACAAGGTTGAATTGACACCAGTACCAATAATGACACTGAGTACTTTGGAATGGTCTTTTCCTGCACCGTATACTGATTCCGCAACTGCAAAAGTTTCACTGTCATTGCCAAACCCTACACATCGTTTTAATTTATCACGAATATCGGCGTGCACATTTTTTCCATTAATACATTGGATATTAGATGAAACAGCAAAATTGTTAGAGTCGATAACACAAGGTAAACCGATGCCCACTGTGCTTTCTCCTAAGGTGTTTTGGTCTGCTTGCTCCACTAAAAATATAACTGCTTGTAGAAATTTACTATAGTCATCTGTAGGTGTTCGGATGCGTTGACTTGATAACAGATTTTGATTGTTATCAAATATGCCCAACTCCATTTTTGTACCACCAATATCAATACCGTATTGCATATAACTACTCTTATTATGGTGTATTATTTAAAGACTAATTGTTTGAGGACTATTGTCTGCTTAATAAGACGCAACTTCGGCCAAGAAATAATAAATAAAATATGCCATCGCTTTTTTTTTACATAACGACTTAAAGCGATGTTCTTCACTTCCTTACTCAAGCAATATTAATTGGAAATTTACCTATTAAACTTGCCTTCATATTAAAATACCGCCGGGTGATGAGACAGCATCTATGCTGGAACGCTTTGAATATATATCATCTTCTGAACCACGACACATTTCATTTAAATATTGTTGTAAGAATTAATTAACCATTTCTAGTGAATGAAATGGTTAAAAATATAAAATATCACAAGGCTAAATTTTCACAAAACAGTTCGTCGTATTTAAAAGGGTAATCGAGATGATTATGTTGTCTACGCAATTAATGTTGGTCTTATGGAAAAAAATAATCTCTATCATAGAAGGGATGCTTGAGATGATCAGATATGTTAAGACTGTTTAAAGTTGCTAAAATTTTTATCCAATTGAACATTCAACGAGTAAAATAATATTGATGGGTTCTGGTAACTCATGCGCAATAAATGATTAGGTACGGGCAAGTTTTACACCAACAATTTTTGTTGTTAATAGAAATAGTTAGGCCATTAACTCATTAAACAATGCTTCAAAGGAGATGTGTGCTTTGATGTCTACCGCACGATTGATGAGGCGAGCAACATCCCTTGCAGAAATTAAACCACGAATTTCATGTTGCTTACGGTCAATCACTAAACAATGTTGCTGATGGTTATGCTTTTGTGTTTCTAGTACGTCCTCAACCGTCGCTTTTGCCAAATCATTATAATCAAAACATTTGAGTGTTTCACGCGCATGCATAAGGTCGCTGACTAAAAGTTCATTACGTGGGGTATTCTTATCTACCTTCTTGAGAATATTTTCTTCAGAAAGGTCATATAAACTCACAATTCCAATAAATTTCTTATGCAGATCCAGTATTATTTTCATTTTCACATGTGATCGCTTCATTAAGTTCTCAAGATCTATCGCTCTGACATTCGCATCTATTACCCTTGGACGATGCTGACGAAAATCGGTTAAAATACTTAATGCGGGTGTTTTTGCAGATATAGAGACCTGTTCTTCTGGCCACACTAATTTGTCTATAGATTCGGTGTTATACAACGTTAATGATTTCATGAATATTTTCCTTTATCGCCGTGTTTAAGATTTTAAGTAAACTCAGATAACTACCAAGCTTAGGGATGTCTACAACTTGGGTGACTCTTAAACTCTAAACGGGGTGTGCATTCTTTAATTAATTGTAGTCATGATTTTTTACTTTGAAAATTAAGTGTTTCGCATGTCTTCGTGCTTAATCAAGATTGAAACAATTAGTTGTTGATAACCAGTAGTTTGTATTCATAAAAAAGAAAACAACAAAGTCAAAATTGACAACATAATAGGGATAGTTATTTGTAAAGAAACAGGATGTTGGATAAAATTAATAGTACAAAAAATATTAATTAGGCCAAAATATTAAGCCTACTTAAGTTAATAGTTTTGAGTGCTTTCTTCTTGTATGTCCAGCACCTCTTCATATTCTGGGTGCATGGGTAGTACATTCGGCGATGTTCGAACCATTGCGACGTAATGACTTTCATGGTCTTCCGGTATTTCAACAACACGCGAGCGAATTAATTGTATTGTGAGAATAATACTAAAGATTGCTAAAACCATCAGATAATAGGCGGGTAGAGCACCAACACCCAAATATTCTAGAGCAAACCCCGCAATGGTGGGCCCAACAAAAGATCCCAAACCGAAGACCATTAAAAGGCTACTGGAACCTGCTACCAAGTGATCCTTATGTATCCGTTCTACAAGATGAACCACGGAAATAGGGTATATAGCTAACACAAGGCCACAAAATATTGCCGATAATGCCGTAATTAGCCCTCGTTCAACTGCGAAATATTTCGCACAAAAAGCCATAGATAATGCCAATATGCATCCCAGTATTAACGTAAATAAAATGACACGCCGACGATCCATTCGATCTGACCAACGACCAACAGGGTATTGCAATAAAGCGCCTCCAAGAATAGAAAGCGATATGAAAGCAGCAAGTTCATTTTCGGTGTATCCCAAACCATTCACAAATAATGGTGTTAGGCCCCAAAAAGGTCCCATTATTAACCCTGAAACTAAGCAACCAGTTACAGCAACGGGTGCTGCATCAAACACCTTTAAAATACTCATAGATGGCATATCAACATCCACATTGGGTTGTTGCAGTCTGGTCCAAGAAATTGGCATAATCGAAGCTGTGACCAGTAAACTAGCTATTATGAAAAGAGTATAACCAGTGGCACTGTCAATAAGCAAAAGTTGCTGTGATGCGGCAATAGCTAAGAGATTGATCAGGGTATATATAGAAAATATGCGACTTCGATAAGCGTCTTGCGTTTGACCATTTAACCAACTCTCGACCACTGTATACATCGCAAATACACCAAAGCCAGTAGTAAATCGAATAACTAACCAAGCATATGGAGAGACAAATAAAGTGTAAGCAAGAGTACAACAACCTAGTAAAGCGGTGCAAAAAGTAAAACAGCGGATATGGCCCATTCGTTTGATCATCTTCGAAGCCATCAAAGTGGCAACAAAAGCGCCTAAAAAATAGACCGAAGTGAGAACCCCCAAAAATTTACCTGAAAAACCTTCGGCAATCCCTCTTAGGATCAACAAGGTGCTGAGTAAACTATTGCCCAACAACAGCAAAAATATAGCCAGAAATAAAGCCATGATTGAGAGAAGAATAGAACGCATAAAGCTTCCGAAATTAGTTGGAAATAGTGGGGCGGCAGTAGTATAGCCGAAAGAATTATTTCGTAAATAAATCTTTTATGGATTTTAATTAAGGTAAGTTATTTTATTTTTAGACTGACTTATCAGGAATGCTTTAATACTCATTTACACAAGCTACTATAAAAGTCTTTGTAAATCATCTTGAATAGTTGCTATTTAC
>NZ_CAJXPA010000128.1 GCF_913058035.1 uncultured Paraglaciecola sp.
AAGGATCTAAGAGCGACTGAGTGATGTTATAACCCCACTTAAATAAACCTTGCTTGAAACGGTCATATTTAGAAGCAATCACTCTTACTTAACTCGGTGCTAATGACCTCGGTCTTGGTCATTAGCACCGAGTTAACCTCACACGCCTAGTGACTTTGGCGATGATGGGAATGAGTGGCGAATGATGCGCCATACAACTTGTCCAAATTGCTTGTAAAGGTAGTCGTTGTTGTAGTTTTGACCAAACTTTTCACAGACCTTTTGCACTTTGACACTCATTACGGCGTAACGTCTTGCTGGCACGGTTGGAAACAGGTGATGTTCAATCTGATGACTAAGGTTACCTGAAAGAATATGAAACAGTTTACCGCCCTTTAAATTAGACGATCCACGCAGCTGGCGCAGATACCAATGCCCTGGTAACTCGTTATCGAGCACTGACTTATGAAATACTTCGGCATCGGTGGTAAAATGACCGCAGAAAATAATCATAAAGGTCCATAAATTACGCAGTATGTTGGCCACAAAATTTCCCGCTAGCACACTTAAAAACATTGGGCCTGCTAACAATGGAAAGACAAGATAGTCTTTAATCAATTGACGGTTGATTTTACGCATCACAGGCTTTAATTCAGCACGTAATTCGGCCCATGTCTTACGGCCCTTGACTACTTTACCTAGCTGCAATTCTTGGACGGCAATGCCCCATTGAAACAACAATGCTAGCAAAGTCGCATAAAAAGTTTGAAATAATGCCATGGGCGACCAACGCTGTTCCGGAAACAAACGTAACATGCCATAACCCACATCATCGTCCATACCTTTAATGTTTGTGTAAGTATGATGCTTGTAGTTATGACTTTCACGCCAATTATCAGAAGTGCCTGCAATATCCCATTCATAGGTACTGCCTTTGAGCGAGGGTTCGTTCATAAAATCATACTGCCCATGCATCACGTTATGCCCAAGTTCCATATTTTCTAATATTTTTGACAACGCCAGTATTAAAACACCCAACAGCCAAAACGGGGGAAAGAAACTTAAAAACAAAAAACCTCGCCCAATGACTTCGGTATAACGAACGGCGGCGACAATGCGGCGGATATAACGCGCATCAACTTCCCCTACATCAGCCAGCTGTTCTTGTTTTATAGCTTCAAGCTCAGCACCAAACTGAGCCAGTTCATTTGCGCTCATTGCGCGACTTTTTGAATTGTTCATGTCAAATACTCCTATAAATCTAGTTCAATATTTGCGGCAGCACGACTGACGCACAGTTTAATAATTTGCGAGGGCTCATTGTCAACGCCACCACTAAAATCATCTACAGTTGCACCCGAAATACGAGTGCAAGTGCAGGTATTACAGATCCCTTGGCGACACCCAAATGGTACTGAAACGCCGGCACTTTCTAATTGTTCGAGTAATGGTAATTGATTGCTAAGGCGCAGATGAATTTTACTGCGGCGTAAATATACATCGTGTTGCGTAATCTCAGTATTAGAAGTTTGAGCCTGCGATGGCGTGAAGGCTTCGCTGAGAAGTGGAAGTTTTCGGTGCTTACAAATGCTAGCCGCTGCCTCAACAAAGCCACTCGAGCCACAGGCAAAAGCTTGATCAACGTGGCTTATATTTGGCATCTTTGATAATAATTCATGACTGATCCTACCCGATACAGATTCTTCGTTTTGCTCTCGTGTGGTGATCAGGTGCACCTCAAAATTAGGGTGGTTAAGAGCAATTGACCGTAACTCATGCGCAAAATTAAAATCGGTATTGGTTTTTTCCCAGTACATCAGCGTGACGGCAGATGGCATGCCATTCCTAGCTAATGTGCGAATTTGACTTATCATAGGCGTAATACCACTGCCAGCAGCCAAAAGCAGCAAATGTTCTGGCATAGGTGTTGGCAACAGCATATCACCGAAAGGACGACCCAATTCTAAACGGTCACCTGCCTCAATATCGTTACATAAATGCTCGCTCATCAAACCACCTGCTTCGCGGCGTATAGTAATCTGAATGTGTCGTCCATCAATCGGGTCGCTGCTTATGCTATAGCTCCGAGTAATATTTCGTCCTGCAATCGAAGCTGTGACGTTACAATGCTGGCCCGCAACAAATCCCTGCCAATTACGATTCGCCTTTAATGTCAGGGTTTTGGTATCTGGGCTTTGAGACACTACTGAAATAACTCTCGCAAAACATCGGCCCCAAGCATGGGTTGTTCCCAATTGCTGTGCCCAGAAATCAAATTTTGCTGGGTTAATCAAAGGCGATATCAAATTTTCACCCCATGTTTTAAAAGCTTGCATGACTCTTTCTCTTCGAATGTCTTTGAATAAGCGTAGATAATATACAAGTGTATATACACTTGTCAATACAGTTGTATATACGATTGTCATTACATGTGTATATACATGCGTGTTTACAACGTCATATCAATGCGTTAACTTACTATTTTTAGTTTATGAAACACATCATGCGCCTCATCAGAAAAAAAAATACTGACGTAGAACAGGACAAACCAAAACGCAAACCCGCCATATCAGAGCAAGAGTTGATGGACGCTGCAGTGCGGCTAGTGGACGCCAATCGGAGCGTGTCGAGTCTTAGCCTCAGAGAAATTGCCCGAGAAGCAGGCATCGCACCGAATAGCTTTTACCGACACTTTAGAGACGTTGACGAACTCGCGGTAGCCATTATCGACAGGGCAGGGCGGGGTCTTCGAGGTACGATACGCGAAGCGCGCAAGCGACTTGAAAACGATCGCGGCGGAGTACGCAGTTCAGTAGAAGTATTTATGGAAGCACTGGATGACGACCAAAAATATTTGAAAATATTGCTGCGTGAAATTTCGATTGGTTCTGATGCTTTTCGCAATGCAGTGGATCGCGAGCTCAATTACTTTGAAGAGGAGTTAAATGATGAGCTGTTGCGTATCGCCAAAACAACCAGTAAAAAAATTCATGAACCGCGTCTAGTTGCAAAAGCCATAACTCGACTGGTGTTTACCCTCGGAGCATCGGCTGCAAACATGAATATACAACAGCGAAACGTTTTAACCCAAGAGACGGTAACAATGGTGCGGATGATCATTATTGGCGCCAACGGAATGGCCGAGCGTCAATAATCCAGAAGTAAAATTCACAGGATATAATTTTGTTTTATATTTTTTGAATGAGGTTGTAGAAATATTTCAAAGGCCATTAAATATACGTTGTCAAAAGTGGCTTTTAGCATGATAAAAGTCGGTTTGGATGTTTTAAATATTAGTGGGCAAATAATAGACCATCATATTAAGAAGGTTAATTAGATGCTTCTTAAAGGTTAATTAGATGTTTATGAAAGGTTAATGGTATGTGATGGCATACCAAATAAAAGGACATTTTGTGATACAAAACTCATCATTACGTGTAATGCGTTACGTCATGAAGGAAGTATGTATGACCGGTAAACGTTTTTTGAATTTCATTACCAGCAGAGGCATCCCTACTAGCTGCTTCGCTCAACGTCTGGGATGCCACTTATCCTCCATAAAAAAACTTAAGTCATGTGACAAGGTCCCTCGTCACTATATTAATATGCTAATAAAAGAATTTGGTGCGTATTTAACCGGTAACGATTTAGAGATGTTAAACACAGCCTAAATCATGACTAATTCCCAGAGACATTGTTTTGAACAAACGTAGCTATCGGAGAGAGGTTTTTACAAAAAATACCTATGTTAAATATTCTCAAACGATTTTGAATATTGAGTTTAACTCCGACGTATAAAATAATATCCTTACTATGAATTGCTGCGCATCGCAAAGGCTTGTGGTAAAGAAATTCACTAACCACGCCTGGTCGCTAAGGGAATAACTCGACTGGTATCTACCCTTGACGTCTCTGCCGCGAATATGAATATTGAACAGCGCAGCGATTTAACCCAAGAGACAGTAACGATGGTACGGATGATTATTATTGGTGCTAACCCGATGGTTAAGAGAAAATAATTCAGAAATAAAAATAGTGCTTTATTAGCATTTAATTATGGTTAAGCAACGTACTTCACATTCGTTGTGATGTAGTTTTTTAGTCAATCGTTTCTTAGGAAAGAAATAGCGCTGTGCATAGCCACCTAATAAATCCAAATGCTTAACTTATAATCTGGTCATATCTGTCAAGTTACCACAACATCGCAATGTATTGCTGTGATCCCAAAGATTCATAAAAACGTGTTTGTTGTTAGGATCGCATTATCAAAGTCTGTAAAGTAAAACGTCATCTGCGAACTAATTCAAGTTGATCAAACCAGATTCATTTTTTGCATGTAGCTGGAAAGTATTAAATCATTTAAATTATTTGAGTTGTTAAGCGCATTTAAAACCCCAGTTTGGTCATCTTTACTTTTGTTTTGCCCCAACTTTAATTGACCTTCTAGTTTTGTTAACGCGATTTTAAATCCTACTATGCCTGCTAACATTTTGTGTTTGATTTGGTCGGTGACTATGTCCCGTTTAACCAATAGTTGTGGTTCATATTTTTCTACGACTTGATCTACTGCTTTTAATGTTGCTTCTGGCTCAAGTAAAGTGACAACGCCATAGGCATGCACCGCCGTATAGTTCCAGGTTGGTACTGCGGGTTTAGTGGTGTACCAACTAGGAGAGATATAACCATGTGGTCCAGTAAATATGACCAACACATTCTGACCTTCTAAGTCTTTCCAATGAGGATTAGCTTTAGCACAATGAGCATATAACACACCTTGTTCACCTTCATCTGCATGTAAAACAAAGGGCAGATGTGTGCCCGAAAGTCCGTCTGCTGAAGATATCACCACTCCAAAACCAAACTCATCGATAAACTGATGCTTATGGGTTATCTCTGTCATTTTGAATTTATTCGGAATATAAATAATCTGGCTACTCCTATATCTTTTCGATTGATGGCTGAGTTATTTTGGCTATCAATTTGGACTGGGTTTGTGGCCATTCTGGTTTGATGATGCTGTAAACGGCATTGCTACGAATACTGCCGTTTTATTGAATACGACAATCACGGTGAATACCTTCAAAGGTTGCGCCTATACCTAAAATGGCGGTTCTTGAACGTTGATTTTTTTCATGGGTTTGAAACGCCACTCTGTTGAGCTTGAGTGTTTCAAATGCATGGGTTAACAATAAAAGTTTACAGCGGCGATTAACGAAACTTCTTTGAGCATTGGGATTTAAAAAGGTAAAACCAATTTCGATGGATTTGTGCTCTACAGAAATATTCAGGTAGCTAGTTGAACCCACAATTTCATTTTGTGTTTTATCCACGATAACACAAGGTTGCTGAAGATTTAAACGGGCTTTTTCAATACAAGACTCAACCCACTGTTTGGTGATATCTAGGGTTTGACAATAGTTAGCTGTGGTCCATTGCCAAATTGCCAGATCTTTTCCGGCGCGATACAAGTCTTTTATATGACTAGGTTGCATTGGTTTAAGTGCCACATATTCGTCTTCCAATATCATCGATTCTTGAGTCATTATTTATCTTCTCTTCTTTTGATTTGTTAGATTCGCTATTATTGCTGTATTTTGGTCTAATTAAATCAACCAAAAGTCAGATTTAAAATAGACCAATGAAAGTATTTAAATTGCAGAATATAAACAGCTCCCAAGCCAAGTATTTGCAGCTTGCAGAAACGGTTAGGTGTGCCATTAGGCAAGGCCAGTTGGCTGCGGGTGATAAGTTGCCATCGGTTAAATCCATAAGCGAAGATTTAGGCTTAAACCGGCATACGGTGATGAAGTCTTTAGCTGAGCTGGTTGCTGAAGGTTGGATTGAGTCAATCCAAAGAGTTGGCTACAAAGTGGTGTCTCATTTGCCAATCGAGAATAGCAAGCGCCAAGCATTGTCTAGGGTGGCAGGTATTAGAAGTCATATCGACTACCGCTTTGTGCGTTCGGGTAGCGCATTACCTTCTTATCCAGCCAATCGTTTTGAGTACAACTTTTCTGGTGGTCAACCTGATATAAATTTGTTTCCTTTTGATGAGTTTAAGCGTTGTATGTCTGAAGTACTGTCTCGGCCTAACCCGGCTCAATTGAGCTATGGGCAAAGTGCTGGCACACCTGAACTCATAGACCAAGTTAAGACCTATCTGCGTAAGTCTAGAGCGATTACCGAACGTGAAATTGTGATCACCAATGGTTCACAAGAGGCACTGTTTATTGTGTCACAATTGCTACTGCAGTTAGGGGATAAAGTGGCAGTGGAAGAGCTGGGTTATCCCCCTGCGATGTCGGCGTTTAGCAATACTGGTGCTGAGTTGGTGGGGGTTAAACAAGATGCACAGGGGATGTGCCCTAATGACTTAGATGCACAAATACTAAAAGGTAACATTAGGTTGATATACCTTACACCGTTGCACCAATACCCTACGACGGTCACGTTAACAGTGAGTCGAAGAATGGCTATTTATCAGCTTGCTGCGCAGCACAAAATCCCCATAGTTGAAGATGATTACGATCATGAATTCCATTACCGTTGTCAACCTCTTGCGCCCATGGCAACAGACGATCCCGCGCGACTGATTATCTACCTTTCGACCTTTTCAAAAATAATGTTTCCAGGTGCCAGAATTGGCATTATGGCTGTCAGCAAAGCTATGGCAAAGGCCGTAACTGAATATCGATTAATGATTTGCCATAAAAGCAATGTGTTGATGCAAGCTGCATTAGCTAGGTGGATGGAAAATGGTGGTTTTGAAAGGCACTTAAGGCGCACCACTCGGGTCAATCTGCAGCGCAGAGACCATGCTGTTTTGGTTCTAAAAAAATATCCCTGTTTTGAATTTGATATTCCTGATGGCGGTATGGCTCTTTGGGTGAAGTTGAAACATAGCACGGACATTATTCAAGGTATCCCCAGCGCTGAGTGGTTAGCCAATAAGTGTCAACCACTGGGTATCTATATCCAACACGAAAAGCAGTTCTGCTTCAATAAGAATAACGACCGAGATGGTTTTATACGTTTGGGATTTGCAGGAATGAATGAAAATAAGTTTGCTAAAGGCATAGATTTGTTAGTCAATAGCTTAAACATTAAACATTAAACATTAAACATTAAACATTAAGTATCTAGGCCTGCGCATTGTTGTAGGGAAACATAGAGATGATCAGGAAATATCTAAGGCATTTGTAGTTATGATAGTCTTGTTTTTGGGTTTGATAATTGTTTTGTCAACAAGGCCGCGTCGAACGTCACACAGTAAATTATTTTTTAATACAGATAATCGTGCAGAAGTAAAGCTTGTGAGACTGAGAAGCAACCATCTGCTTAATTAACGGACTTGAAGTGTTTCATCATAGCCATGCCAAGCACTTCAGAAATGATGAGCCTATGCTGGCACTTTTACACGGTTTCAGTGCTGACAAATTCGTTTGGAACCGTTCTGCCAAGAGGTTTTCTTCACAATAACACATACTTATTCCTGATCTTAAAGATCATGGTCAAACTGCTTACGAACCAAGTGATGACTACTCTGTATCCAGTCAATGCCAGATGTTATTCCTACTATTAGAGCAATTGAAGATTAAACGTCTCAGCATAGTGGGTAATTCTTTAGGCGCCATGATGGCAGCTAAGAGAATTAGATCGTATGCCTGAACGAATTGCATGTGAAATATTGATATTAATCAGTGCTTCTGTATCTGCGGAAATAGCAGATATTCATTGGGCGAGTTTTGTAGACTTTGTTTATTAACTAGCTGTCTAAAGATTAGCAGGCTTGCATCAGGCCTGTTTCTGCTAGCATCTGCACACTTTTTAAGCGCGCTTGCATATCATGTATTGGACTAGACACTATGATTTCGTCTACGTTAGTGGCTTCAATGAATTGGCTTAGCTTATCGGTGACTGTTTGTTTTGACCCCACCATGGCGTAACGTAATATATTCGATAACATGGCTTGGTCTGCTGCAGTACAGATTGTTGATATGTCATCTATTGGTCTGGCAAAAGCGCGATTCGCCCCTTTACGCATGTTCATAAATTGTTGTTGTACTGACGTAAATAGATATTGGGCTTCTTCGTCAGTATCGGCTACCACTGCCATCAGCCCCGCCATCATATAAGGCTGCTGCGATTGCTCTGACGCTTGAAAGCTCGACCGATAAAGGCTGATTGCGTCGAACAGTTGATCTGGCGCAAAGTGAGAAGCAAAAGAGTAGGGCAGTCCAAACTGACCCGCTAGTTTGGCACTGTATAAGCTTGATCCTAAGAGCCAAATGGGGATGTGTGTATTTGCCCCAGGAACGGCAACAATATTTTGCCCTGTTTGCGGTTTAGCTAAATAATGTTGGAGTTCACGAATATCTCCAGGGTAATTATCTGCATCAGAACTGAGGTTGCGCCGCAACGCTCTAGCAGTTGCCATATCTGTACCGGGTGCACGCCCTAGTCCTAAGTCTACTCTGTCTGGAAACAAGGTTGCCAGGGTGCCAAATTGTTCTGCAATCACCAGCGGAGAATGGTTTGGTAACATCACGCCTCCTGAGCCAATTCTAATCTTAGATGTGGCGGCAGCAATATGACCCAGCACTATAGCGGTTGCAGAACTCGCTACGCCAAACATACCGTGATGTTCTGCTAACCAGACTCGATTGTAGCCAGACTGTTCTGCCAGTATTGCCAGTTGTCGGGAATTATCGAGGGCGTCGGCAATGCTTGAACCTTCAGCAATAGGAGCAAGGTCAAGCAGTGAAAAGGGTAATGGCATAGTTAACCTGATAGATATAACGTAATTGAACGAACATTATCATAAGTGCAACAAGCGAGCTGTTCTTTTACGTTTTTAGAGCAGGTTGCATTGCGTCCACCTGATTTTCTGGTTTGGCGTCAATAAAGGCGTCAAGTTGATTGCAGTTTTGGTAGGCATTCATTATTTTTGGAAATGACGCCATATCCACCTCGAATCGCAGCGCATTGAAGACCTGTGGGATCAAATACACATCTGCGAGGGTGGGCTGTTCGCCAAAACAGTATTGGGTTTTATTTAAAAGGGTTTCCAGCGCTTCAAACCCTATGACTATCCAGTGTCGATACCAAGCTAATTTTTGCTCACTGTCTACTGTTAGAATGTCAGTCAGATAATTGAGTATCCTTAAATTGCAAACAGGGTGGATGTCACAAGCAATCATATCTACAACGCTTTGAATTTTTGCTGCCTGAAAGGGATCAGCCGGTAACAACTTAGCGTGAGGATACAAACTATCTAAATAACTCAAAATAGCACCTGACTGAGCTAAAAGTTGCCCTTTATCCGTTTCCAAGCAAGGCACCAGTCCTTGTGGTTGTTTAGCTAGATAGTTAGGGCTTTTGTGTTCTTTTTTTAGCAGGTTGACCGGCTCGATACTATGCTCAATCTGCTTGAGGTTTAAAGCAATTCTGACCCGGTAAGCAGCAGATGAGCGATAGTAACTGTATAATCTCATGGTTAAGTCCTACACGTTAATGGGTAAAACGGTTGCCACTACTTCTCCAAAACCAATTCTGACAGCACCTTTTTTACTGCACGATGCGCGCATAATAATACTGTCACCGTCTTCTAAAAATGTGCGTTTTTCGCCATTTGGCAAGTCGATAGGTGACTTGCCGCCTTTACTTAATTCAAGTAACGAACCTGCCTCTTCAAATGTTGGCCCTGACTGAGTGCCTGAGCCTAATAAATCCCCAGAACGCATTGCACAACCATTGCTCGCATGATGGGTTATCAGTTGCGCTGGTGTCCAATAAGAATATTTAAAGTTGGACTTAGATAGTTGTGTCATCTGTTGTTTGTTTTCACGCATAGCTTGAGTTTGTATGAAACAGCTTAAGTCGATATCTAGGCCGCCATGTTGCGTATTTTGTTCGCTGCTTAAGTGTGGCAAAGGTTGGGGGTCTGTTTCTGGGCGAGTAAATTTACTGCGATAAGGCGCCAAGGCTTCCATAGTGACTATCCACGGTGAAATAGTCGATGCAAAACTTTTGGCTAAAAACGGCCCTAATGGTTGGTATTCCCAGGCTTGAATATCTCGCGCAGACCAGTCATTAAAAATGCAGATACCAAATAGGTGTTGTTCGGCATTTTCTATATTGATGAGCTCGCCCATCTGGGTGCTTTTACCTACAAACAAGCCCATTTCTAACTCGTAATCCAAACGTTTACACGGGCCAAAACTAGGCTCTGTGGCATCTGGTGCTTTGGTTTGCCCTACTGGCCGGTGAAAACTTTGGCCCGATATGCCTATAGTCGAAGAACGTCCATGATAACCAATAGGTATCCATTTATAATTAGGTAATAAAGGGTTATCTGGGCGGAATAATTTACCTATTGCGGTAGCATGATGAATAGAAGTGTAAAAATCAGTGTAATCACCAATATGACAAGGCATACCAAATTCTATATCTTGTTGACTGATCAGGGCAGGTGTTAATGCCGTTTGCAATTCTGAATCACTACGCAACGCTTTAGATAAAGCTAGCCTAAGAGCTGAATTAGTTTGTGCACCTAAGTCCATCAATGCGTTTAAGGTTGGTTGACTGGCTGCTTGTAATGCTTCTTGAACATTACCAGAAAAAATATTGGCGTTAGCCAACGCTGCTAAATCAAGCACTTGATCGCCAATCGCTACGCAGCCTCTGAAAGCCTCACTGTGTGCTGTGTGTTTACATATTGCAAAAGGTAAGTTTTGAATAGGAAAGTCACTATCACTATTTGCAGAACTAACCCAACTGGTTAAATTGACATCATGCGTTTCATTAATCATTAACATATTTTTCTCTCTTAATTATTTTTGGCTTGAAGCTGTTCTTAAGCCTTTCCATCAAAATGTTTTGCTAAATTTCCCCAACAACTCAGATAATTTTTTTGTCTGGTTGCTGAGTGTAATGCAAATTCTGTAGGTGCAATGACATAACGAGACTCAAACATAAACGCCAACGTATTATCATATTTTTGTGGGTTAAGTGGGGTATTTGATGCCTTTTCAAATACCTCCGCTTCTGGTCCATGAGGTGTCATGCAATTATGCAAACTCATACCGCCTGGTTCAAAGCCTTTTTCTTTTGCGTCGTAAACGCCATGCACTAACCCCATAAATTCACTCATCACATTACGGTGATACCAGGGGGGTCTGAAGGTATTTTCTGCCACCATCCAACGTGGTGGAAAAATAACAAAATCCATGTTGGCAGTACCTATGGTATCTGAGGCAGAAGTTAGCACCGTAAATATAGAAGGATCAGGATGATCAAAGCTCACTGTATTGATCACATTAAATCGGGATAAATCGTATTTGTAGGGTGCACTATTACCCACCCACGCCACTACATCTAACGGACTATGACCTAGCTGCGCTTGATACATTTCACCACAAAACTTTGTGACTAAGTAACAGGCATGTTCTTTGTCTTCAAACCAAGCTGTTGGATAGTGGAAGTCACGTTGATTAGCAAATCCATTAGCACCGACTGGGCCTCTTTCTGGCAAGGTAAAGGGTGTGCCGTAGTTTTCACAAATATAGCCACGAATAGGTTCGTTCAGAGGTTCTATTTGAAACTTTATGCCACGAGGAATAACCATTATTTCACCGGGTTTCACACTGAGTAACCCTAACTCTGTGCGAGCTACAAATTCACCTTGCTGAGGTACCAATAAAAATTCGCCATCTGCATTACAAAAATAACGATTTTCCATGCCCTTGTTTGCAGAATAAAGGTGTATGCCTATGCCTATCTGGGTTTTAGCATCACCATTGGCGGCGACAGTGGTGAGTCCATCAATAAAGTCAGTAGGCGTGTCTGAAATGGGTTGTGCACTCCAACGCATAACATTGGGTGGACAAGGTGGGCCGATCAAAGGTGCCGTTCGAAGCAAACCTTTATCAATAGGTAAATAGTCACCCATGCTGATCGATGGCCGGATACGATACATCCAAGTGCGGCGATTTTCATGTCTTGGGGCCGTGAAAGCTGTAGTACTGAATTGTTCAGCATATAAGCCATATGCACACTTTTGAGGATTAAACTGGCCAATAGGCAATGCGCCTTTTAACGCCTCAGATTCATGTTCATTATTAAATCCGTTGGAATAACAAATTTCATTTGTCTTGGTCATTGGTTCGCCCATTGCATAGATTAGTAATATAGTCTCATATGAAACTATATTACTGTTATTATCAACCTTTAATGTATTCGGTTGTGTTGTATTTTATTCTTTACACGAAACGGGTTGCCAAGAAAATATGAAAAATAATGACATAGATAATGACAGTAAAAGTAAGGAAAAGATCGGTTCAGTGCAACTCAAGCAATTTGTTCCTTACAGAATGGTTCATTTGGCCACAAATATAAGTTTGGCTTTATCGAAAATTTATAAACAAGAATTCGATATCACTATTCCAGAATGGCGTGTCTTGGCGCAATTAGCGCAGCAAAACAAACTATATTCCAAGGATATTGGAGACCTTACTTCTATGGATAAGTCTAAAGTATCGCGGGCTGTGAAAGCCTTAGAAAGTAAAGCATGCTTAATAAGGCAAACAGACAAAAATGATAACCGCGCGGCTTATCTATCTTTAACGAGTCAAGGTAAGACGCTGTATCAAAATATTGCACCCAAGGCGCTACAATGGGAAAGGCAATTTATTGGTGTGTTGGAAGCAAGTGAACACAGAGATTTAATGAAGGTTTTGGATAAGTTAGATAAACAAGTTTTGTTGATTGGTGAAGATTAAATTGCGGTCTAAGTGTTTAGATTGAGATGTTCTAAGATGTGTCCAGAGTAAGTTCAACTGTCGTAACTTAGAGTCGAACCTACAGTTTTGGGGATAAGCTTGACCTAATCTGACAGCCGCTTCGAACGAGAAAAAGTCATTGGCGACAAAATATTTGAAAAACTGCTATATGTTTATTATCAAATTTTTGGGCTTTAACTAAGGTAAAAGGAGGCAAAATGAAAAAGATAGCTATTTTTGGAAACGCAGGCGGGTCAAGTCTACTTTGGCAAAGCAGTTGTCCAAAGCCACTAGTCTTCCATTGTATTCTGTAGATAAAATAAATTACCACGCGGGTGGTGAAGAGGTTCCGCATGATGAATATCTCTCATGCCGATCGCTAATTCATGTTGATCTTCCGCTCCCAACGCATGCTATGAGGGTGACCAAGCGGTTATTGAAAGGTTTATTTGTGAACCCTGAAGGGTGGCCAGAAAATAGTCCAATATTTAAAAGTACACTGAACAGTTATCGGGTTCTTTGGCCGTGCCACAATACGCTAACTCCGGCTTATCGACGGCTGATCTTCGAATCTATAAATTTGAAGACGATCTATCATTTAAAATCCCCGCTGGAAATTAGGGTTTTTCTTAATGATATTAGCTCAAGTATATCGCTGTACCTAACAAAGCAAGAAAAGTAGCTTATGCAAACCCTCTGCCTATGCTGGTGGCGTTGACCATCCACCAAGCATAAAAATCACTACCTAAAAACACTCATTGGCTA
>NZ_CAJXPA010000129.1 GCF_913058035.1 uncultured Paraglaciecola sp.
GCTTTGAAATATAAGTGCAACAAAGCATCACGTACTCATAAACGGAAAGATCCTCTTTCAAATTCTCTTCAAAATCATGTAAAATCAGTCGGTCATAATGTCTAATCTTACGGTCGCTATAATAATTCTCGACGGCAATGGTAAACGTATCGAGTAGCGTAGCAATGATATGATATCCTGAAATTTCTTTTTCAACCACTTCTTTACTTTCATATACTTTCTCAATACTGATTTTAATAATATCATCAATTTGAGCTTTGTACTTAGATTTATCAAGCAAAGATTCTGAATATTTCCCTTTTAAAATAGCCTCTTCATTTTCAATAAACATAGCAACTGCTTCCGTAATTAATGTGTTTATGGCGAGGGATCTTAAGTACGCCAATCGATCTGATGTCCTTGAAAGCTGGTTGTATTTTTCAGTATTAATCGTTTCCTTTACCAGTGTTATTAAATACTCTAAGGCAAACTCTTCGTCTATTAAAACTAGGTTTATTACATCTTCAAAAGCAATTATCGTATAACAAATATCGTCTTCTGCTTCTACTAAAAATGCCAAGGGGTGCCGGCAGTAATTAAAATCTCCAGTGAGATCCCTTTTAATCAACCCCAATTCTTGGGCGACTTCTTCAAAAAACACTTTGTCAGATTGAAAAACACCGTATTTTTTGTCTCCTATATAAGGAGTGGGTTTTTTAGGAAGTGACTCTTTTGGGTATTTCATAAAAGCACCTAACGTTGCATAGGTTAATCGCAAACCTCCCTCAACACCATTTCTTGTTTCGGTTAAAATCTTAAATCCATTTGCATTGCCTTCAAAATCAATAATATCTTGATATTCGAACAGCTTGAGATTTTTTTGTTGAAAATTGTTGAGCTCCTGCTCATGGGGAAATGAGAAGTAGTTACCCTGTGAATAAGTAGAATAACTTTTACACTTTCCTTCGTTTTTAATTTGAGTTATAGCGTTAACCACATCATTAACACCCTGTTTATAAAGTGATAATGTGTTGTATAAATAAGAGCGACGATAATCCAATATTCGTTTGCTGATAGTCACTATTTCTCCGCTATCTATGCCACTGTCTCTAATATAATGGACAGTAGTGGCACACTTAGCATTATTTTGTTGCATGGCTCTAAATGTTGCCATGACTCCACGGAACATAGGTAGTTCTCCAGAGTGCAAGTTGATAACACCGAATTTGGGTACAGCAATGATTGCAGGTTGTAGGATGATGCCAAATCGAATTGAAATGATAAGGTCCGGTGCAAACTCATTTACTTTTCTAAATCCGTCTTGACAGTTTATCGAACGAATATCTGAAACTTCTAAGCCCAGTGTTTTAAATCCATTAAAACTGAGGAATTTCCCAATGATGGATGATGGCGCATTTTGTAGGGCAGGAAAGAGTATTTCGTTAAATAAACGTTGTTCAAAAAAAGCGAGTTCTACTAATTGCTGTGGTTTTTTTTGAATGCTTTGCCCAACAGTTGCCGACAATAAAAGTCTAAATTGATGCTGTTTGCCAATGGTTTGAAATAAATAATTGAGCGCTAAATTGCTAGCGATATCTTTATTAGCCAGTAATAATATTTTCATTGAAAAAATTCTTAATGGTTGATGTTGAAAGTGAAATTAATCATCCTTGTCTTCAAATCGATCATATGAGGCATTGTTATCCTTATTAACTATAGGCATAACCTGATTGGCACTTTTTTTTAGTAGTAATATGTTTCCAATAATCATGCCAAAGGCCAACGTAATAATCAGTACCACTATCCAAGTATTCATATTAGACCTCTATTTAAAATGAAGCGCTGATAAAGGTTGTCCATATTAGACAAGATTGTATCTAAACCAAAGATATCTGTCTTTTTAAGATGAGCCAATAACATATGTTCGTCTTGCACGGCACTCATTTCATCTGCGCTTGATTGAAAGCTTAAATGCCACGGCTCCCGAGCAATGCCACCTTTATACTCAGAATAAGGCCGGGTAAAACCAAATTTTCTGGCATTTTTGTTTAGCCAGTTGCTAAGTAAAGCACAAGGGCCTTCATCGTATTCGCTGCAGACTAGCTTAAAATCATGCTGACTTTGTTCTATAGATTTTTTGTCATAGACATCTAAGTCAGTGCCCCAATGATGACGGCTGGCTCCTGGTAATGCAGTCCAAGTGAGTATTGCTATTAATTTCTCTTGATCCGAAAGTGTTGAAGCATCCAAGGCTTTTTCATTAACGTCCAATAGTGTTGCTTTTCCTGACCACTTGTTTTGCCAAATTTGTAATTGACGCTCAAAACTTCGATAACTGCTAACGATTCTTATATCTACATCGTCTTCAGATGCCGCTGCTTGCATTTGTTTAAATGCTTCACAGACTTCAGGTAAAAGTTGAAAGCCGTTTTGGCATTCTACTAATATGCTGTCATCTTTACCTAAAATATGAGCTTGAGTGATCACGTCAACAACCGTTTTAATATATCTTGATAAATATTAGCGAGAGTATCGAGGTCGTCAATTTTCACACACTCATCTATCTTGTGGATGGTTGCGTTAACTGGTCCAAGTTCAATCACTTGCGCTCCAGTTGGTGCGATAAACCGTCCGTCTGAAGTGCCTCCAGCTGTAGATAACAGCGTTTCTCTGCCAGTGCAGTTTTTGATGGCTTGTTGTGTTGCTTGAACTAATTCGCCAGAGTTTGTTAAAAAAGGCTGACCATTAAATGTCCAATTAATATCGTAATCTAACTTATGAGCGTCTAAGACTGTAGTCACTCTAGTTATCAACTGTTGGTCAGTCACTTCTGTTGAAAACCTAAAGTTAAAACAAATTTTTAATTCACCAGGAATAACATTACCGGCGCCTGTACCGCCATTGATGTTAGATATTTGAAAGCTAGTAGGGGGAAATGAACTATTACCATTATCCCAGTGGGTGTTTGCTAATTCTGCAAGGGCCAGTGTCGACTCGTGAATAGGGTTTCTAGCCAGATGTGGGTAAGCAACATGCCCTTGTATGCCTTTGACAAGTAAATCACCAGTAAGCGAACCCCTGCGTCCGTTTTTGACAATATCTCCCACTTCATTAGTGCTTGATGGCTCGCCAACTAAACACCAAGTGATTTTTTCGTTTCGGGCTTCCAAGGTATCAATGACTTTAGTAGTACCATTTATGAAGGGGCCTTCTTCATCGCTGGTAATTAAAAAAGCAATTGAACCTTTATGTTGTGGGTTCGTTTTTACAAAATTTTCTGTCGCCACTAGCATTGCAGCTAGGCTACCTTTCATATCTGCTGCGCCTCGGCCATGCACATAACCATTTTTTTCTGTGGCTTCAAAGGGTGGAGTTTGCCAATTTTGTTCCGGGCCTGAAGGCACCACGTCTGTGTGACCGGCAAAGCAAAACAGTGGCTCAGCTGTGCCTTTTCGAGCCCAAATGTTCTTAGTATCAGCAAAGGTTAGGTCTTCAATTCTAAATCCCAAAGGTTTAAGTATATTCACCATCAACTCCTGACAACCTGCATCTTCAGGGGTAACAGATTTTCTGTTGATTAAATTTTTAGTCAAATCTAAAGTACGACTCATAAAAATACCTTCGCGTATTGTTCTGCTTTAAAACCAATAAAATATTTATTATTGCAAATTAATATTGGGCGCTTGATCATTGCTGGATATTCAAGCATTAATGTTAGGGCTGCAGTTTTATCAAGGCCTTGTTTTTTTTCTTCAGTTAATTGACGAAAAGTAGTGCCACGCTTATTTAACATTATCTCCCAGCCTAAGATTTGTTCTGTAGCTTCTAACCATTGTTCATCCAAACCGTCCTGTCTGTAATCGTGGAAGGTATAGTCGATGTTGTTTGTTGATAACCAAACACGTGATTTCTTGATGGTGTCGCAGTTTTTAATGCCATACAGGGTGGTCATGATGTCCTATTGAGTTAATAATTTCCTATAACACCGACTATAACGATAAAAGGTGATTCAGGTAAAGTATGATCATGAGGCTTTTGAGCGTCCGATAAGAATACTTAATCTAATATTACATAAATAGCAGATGGTTCATTACTTTATATGTGTTTAACAAGCTAAGAAATGTAGTGTATAAACTTAGAAAATAGCGAATCAGATCAGTGTGTTTGCCACCGACTACTAAAATTTTATTGCCCTTGGATAAAACTTAACATTTAAAGTTAAGCTAAACTAAACTAAACAGGTATTTTAACTAAGCAATCACTAATGTGACTGTTTGTATATCGGTAGCTCTTATCCAAACTACGTTTAAAGTGAAAGCAATAACCGGTGCGCCTTATTAAGATATACTTTTACCGTGCTATTTTTCATAACTTTTTCACAATTTTGTCAGTGACGCGGCAGATTCAAAGGTGATTGTTTAGCACTTGTGCTGATGTTAAGTGTTTATGAAAATATTAGTTACACGATGATGTAAAAGGTCTGTTTTTTAGCTGTTTTTACCTATTTTCTAAAAATTATTAAAACCGTTTAACGATAATCCACATGAGGCATAAGAGCCTGTTGGATAAATTATCTGACTAATTAAGGTTGAGAACTGAATTTTTCACACTCAGTATAAGTGCTTATATAAATTATTCTCTAAGTTTTTTATTACCTGATGAGGCGTTTTCTACTGTGCAACTGCTTGTTGACAATCGCTTGAAAATTCAAAAATGTAATGACGAATAGTGTTTTCACAACAGTAAATATAATTTTTCTTTTAGTATCTTTGTGATTTCAACCTTACTTCAATTAAGCGACCAACTCTGTGCAAAATTCATAAGATTTATAAGTCAGATTTAGCCTATTATTTAAGGATTAATAACATGCCTACTTGTTACATTACCCAGCCTTAGTATTCAAATGTATTTACATATGCGGTAATTCACGAGATACCGTTACAGATATAACCTAGTACTAACGTAAATTCTATAAGCCATCGTTATTGCTCAATATTTTTTATAGTTCGTTAACACGCTTAACTTCTTTATTCCTTCCTTAATCCTCAACTTTAAAACGTATCTCATCATCAGATGTGAGTTAATTACGCCACAAAAACTGAATTAATAAAAAGGCTTTGCGGGTATGTTAATAAACGACTGTATTTTGTTCGTTAACAGACTATTAATGTCGATGGTTTGTATAAGTTGGAAGTGAACTGGTATAACGTAGCGACTCGATAACAGCATCCTAATTCTTAATGATAGCTCAGGCGTGAAGGTCTTTTGTTTATAAGTTACAACTTTATGTTTGGCGAAATGTAATACTAACCATCGTTTTTAAAATTAAAACAAAAACAGTCGACTGAAATAATACCAAGTTAGGCTTATCCACCATATCTGTGGATAACTCTGTTGAGTACTGTTTATATGTTGTTTAATATACTGATAAATATGAAAAATTTACGACTGGTTGCAAAACACCCTAAAACTCAAAGTTGATCGAAATTACATCACTTTAAGGTTGTTTATGAGTAATATAAAGATAGCTATATCAGTGTAGTTGGTAATAACCTTATCTTATACACAAGCGGTAAGCGTTTTTCATACATCTGTTTTAAGGGAGTAGTAAAACTCTTGAAGTATAAATAACAAAATAAAAATTCTATGCAAATGCTGAACGCTATTGCCTATGATGAAGTGCTTATCATGCATAAATAGTGGAACAATACATAGCCGTGTAGTGATTTCTTTGATTTAGATGTGTCTATTGTGCAAGTTGTTAATGTCGGTTGAACTTTTATAACGTTTCATAGATTCAACTTAAAAACACGCTGAATGTTTAAATGATTTAGTTTACTGAGATATTTTATTTTGATTAAAAATAATAGTGTTTATAAAAAAGGAAAAACATGCAGGTTTTAGATATTTATGCTGGAAAAAACGCCCTTTCAAGGATTAAAAAGGAAGGTTTTAGCTCAGATTTATTTGATTATATGTTGGGCGCATCCGGCGGACCTAAATGGTTTGTGTTAGCAGGATTGGATCGTTATATCTTCCCTGAGTTTTTTTCGGGGCGTACCAGACCCCTCAATATCATCGGCTCATCTGCCGGAGCGTTTCGGTTCGCCTGTTTCGCACAACAAGATCCTTTATCTGCAACTAATCGTTTAGTTGAGTGTTATTCGCGTACGGTATATTCCGATAAACCGACGGCTAAAGAAATTACTGAAAAAGGAACGGCACTACTGAACTATGTATTAGGTCCAGATGGTTGTGAAGAAATTATTAATAATCAAGTCATTAAAGCGCATTTTATTGTGGCTAAGTGCAAAGGGTTAACTCAATTTGAAGCAAAGCCTTTACAAATGACAGGGTTGATTGCCAGCGCCAGTGCTAATGTGGTCAAACGTAAATGGTTAGAAAAATTTTATCAACGTTACTTATTTTCATCCCCTAATTCTGATTTAAAAGTCAACGATCCTAATAATATGTCTTCACATTTTGTGTCCTTGTCACCAAAAAATTTATCACAGGCTCTTATGGCATCAGGCTCTATTCCTATTGTGATTGAAGGTGTGAAAAATATTGATGGTGCACCAGTAGGCATGTATCGAGACGGTGGAATAATTGATTATCATTTTGACTTAACTTTTGGACCTCAAAAAGGCTTAGTGCTTTATCCACATTTTTACTCAAAACCAATACCTGGCTGGTTTGATAAGTCACTTAAAAAGCGTCTACCTCATGCTAGTAGTTACGATGACGTAGTCATGTTGGTCCCTTCTGATGAATTTGTAGCTAGCCTACCTTATGGCAAAATACCTGACAGAAAAGATTTTCAAAACATGCCAGCAGCACAACGTATAGAATATTGGCAAACGGTTATTTCAAAAAGTGATAGCTTAGGACAGGCGTTTAAAGACATGTATGATAATCAAAAAATTATTGAATATATTAAACCCATTGAATTTGCTTGAAATATTGGCATTGAATTCAGCATATTGGCTAAGTGGGTAAGCAACAGAACTACCTATAGGCTAATTTTTCATTAGTGACAGTAATAATGGACTTTTTATGTAAAAATTAAACTATCACGAATCGTTTTTTATTAATTATAAAGCAGTATTAGCTGAGGATATAAACTCGCTGAATTACATATGGCCGTTTGAATTGTTCAATTCTGCACTAAAATTAAATGGTTGTTCAGCAATGTTATGGTTGATTTGTAAATAAGAGCTTAGGACATTATTTGTATTGCTTTAGATGATTGTGATGGTCAAAAAGCTAGAAGCCACCAAAAAATTCTCTCCTATAACGGCTGATACGCTCACTAATACGTTCTGACTGAAGTAATAATGCCCTAAGTAAATTAAGCATTATCAAAGCCCAAGCTAACATTCTTCCTTAACGTTTTAAAATTAATCATCATCACCATAATCTAATTTTGTTGGCAGGAAGCAAAACTGAGGGCATAAGTTGCTGTATCCATGATATTTCGATGATTAAGAACACCGAATAAGCTGACTATGATCGCAAGATAACGGAGCTCTTAGATTCTTCTAATTACGCTATCAATGTGCTGCGGAATAAGGTTAAGTGAGGTGTTTTTTTGAGTACATAATCTGCTCCAAAATCTATTACTTCAACTTTGCGATAATTAAAGCATTTATTTTTAGCCTGTAAACTTCTTGTGAAGATTGCAAGCCTAATTACGATTTATTTGTAGTTCATACAAAACATCTTGAGAATCTAATATGCCCCTATGCCAATAATGGATTGGGATTAATTTTTGATACTTCAATTATCGAGTTGATATCAGTTTCAATAAAAGTAATGATACTTTCTAGACTATTTATTTGCTCCTCGTAAGAAACAACTTTCTCTTCAATTATGCCGAGTTTTTTGCTGAGTATTAAAAAACCTAGGCTAGCGCTAGATCCTCTCAAACTATGTATTTCGAATCTAAACTGTTTGATTGCAACCATAGATTTTGCAGTTTTAACCTCAGACCAGTATTTGACTATCAGAGCTAACTTTCCATCCAACTCAGCGACAAAAGAGAGGCGAAACCTCACTAGTGTTTGTTCCAACTTAGAATTCATTAGTATCCTTTAATTTTAACATTCCAACTAACGCTTAGTTGTTCCAAATCTGCAATGATAAATTACTAATTTATTGTTTGTTTGTACAGAAAATTGTGATGTTAATAAGTTTATTTTCACGTTTGAAATAGCTACTGTGGTTAGTTAAAAAGATAGGTTTTAAATTAACATTATTTAATCCATAGCGGTGTGATTTAAATCAAAGTATCTGATTGTTCTTGGTTTTTTAAATCGGCATGTTAGTGAATTTGATCAGTACGTTGGTTAATTTTGTAAGTAAAAGGATGAGAATGGGATATTTAAAAAAAGGTTACACACATAAAAACGGTATGTTAAATCAACTCATTAAAACGTTGAATTAGGCAAGCTGAAGTTTTATTTGATAGGCAAATTAAATATGGCTAACCGTCACAATATTATCTTCCTATTCGATATTTATCCTGATTACATAGAAACTTTGAGATACCTTTAGCAACAAATAAACAACACAATTTATTTTTATAAATTTCATGTTCTATATTTAAGTTATATGGCTTTCCAATGGGTGCATGTAACGATAAAATTGACATTACCACTTTTAGATAAAAAGTGAATTTTACTAGCAGCTAAACCAATGGGCGTATATATTTTATTGCATGGAACGAAGCAATGTTCAGCCAACTTATAAGGTGTACTTTAAACACGTCTTTGATTGCAGTTTAACAAATTAGGCAACCAGTCGAACATAGTATGCTGGAGTTGCTGATATTATTTTTTCTCTATTATTCAATATCAGTTTAACGTTCTTGGAGCTTTATTGGGCAAAGCGTTTAGAAACAGAAATACCTTATGCAGATGCCACTCATACAATTTTTATCCAGTGTTTCAGCGATGGAATCCATATACAAATACCGGCCTGCCATAATGGGTGTATGTGATGGGTTTTAGTTTATATTTGAGTTGCAAAAATGCCACTAAATTAATCAGTTCTTGTACTGTCATCATGTCATTAAATATTCGCATTTTGGAGCTTTCATCATCATCAGCAATATCTCCCTCAGGTAAGCTAAAACCTTAGGGGATTTGGGCTCATAACTACAACGAGCTAAAACAGAAATTAAAATAAACACTGTAAACGTTTTCATGTTGATGCCTTATCTTTATTAATAGACCAGGCATTAACATAAGGGAGAAGTTGTGACAGGTGGGTAATCGTCAGTGGCGTTTATTGCTAGGGATCAAATTTGTGGGTAAAAGTCATAGTTCTAACTCTAACTCAATAAACAACTGTTGCATCTTGAGCATTTATGATGTGATAACTGAACTAATCCTCTTTTGGTTTAGCTTGAGTTTCAGCCTTATCTTCTGCGTATTTAACTCTGATTTTATTAGCACCTAACATGCTGTCGTTAAGACTTTTAACTGCTACTTTTGCTTCGCCAGCTTTAGGCATTTCGATAAAGCCAAACCCTTTAGATAAGCCATTCGATTTTTCTCTGACTATGACACTTGATTGCACTTTGCCATGTGCTTCAAAAGCAGTTTGTAGTTCTTGCTCAGTGGTTTCCCTGTCAAGATTTCTGATTAATATTTTCATATGATGTGTCACTTCTTAGTTAAAGTTATAATTAGGCAATAATTATAACAGCTTAAGCTTCCCCAAACGATCTGATTTAAAAAACAGATGACGTCTCCAGGAAGATCTATCTGTTGTAAATACGTATGTAAAATTTATTAGATAACAGCTCTTTAAGCTATGACTTGGCTAGCTTAATGAAGGGATCATTAACGTGTTTGACAAATATTAATCAAAAGGGATTTTCCTTTTTTAGTTTATTACTCGTGTGTTCATTATTAGATACTCACTAGCACCTGAAAAAATTACCACACACAAGCAACAAGACGATAAAAAAGTTGCCTTTTTTTCTCTTAAAAACTGTAGATTGGGCCCTTTTTAAAAGATATTTACTTGGCTCTTTGGAAGCACTTACACTATTTATAAGCTTCGGTTAATAAGCTTCGGTTAATAAGCTTCGGTTAATAAGCTTCGGTGGACTAAATAACAAAGTGGAAAACGCAATATTCGCCACTTTATCGGTATGACATTGCAAGGGTAAAAAATGGCATTACACATATCTGTTATGCTGGTGAGCCCTAACCGGTGATCACCGATTATTCAGCTTATGTTATTGGTGGCGACAATCCTGATTTTGTTTAATGCCGAGAAGATTCATTCAATGCGGTTAAAAATAATTATTTTTATTATGCCATCGGACAAACTTCAAAGCATTTTTGCCCCAGTGTGAGCATTAGTCTTTGTTGATTAACGGTTTATTAAATCATCGCCCAAGGAGTTCGACAATAGTTCCCGTAAAGTTCAGTCTAATTTCCATATTTGTATGGAACAGTAAAATAAATTGAAGGGTATACTTATTGGGCGTTTCGACCTCGTACTTGAACCTAATGAATATTAGCCATTTGGTATTCAAAAGCATGCAATATTCTAGTCAGAAAAAACGGTGCCAGACTCTTGGTGTAAATTAAGAGGTATTGCCTAACTTTTGGTTAGGCAATCGGGTGGATGATTGTTGCTATGATATGGTATGGCTGAAATACTGCTGGTATAAATTTGGCGTTTTCCAAGTAGCTCATTAAACTCAAAAATCAATGAATGTTTTGTATTAGGTAAAGCGGATTATTTGTATGCTAATGCTAAGTTATAAATTTTCCATAAGGCTATAATGTAATACAACGAAAACGGAATTTTTTCCAGTTCAAACTAATCAACAAGGTACTGAGCAACAAATGTGGTTTTATTAATAAACCACGTCGAGCAACATATTATTAAGTAATTATTTTGTGGAAAAGGTTGAAGTGACCCAAATGCTAAACTTGGCTTAGTGGAGCATGTATTGATTGTTCGACTACCTTGTTTCACTCTGGCTAAAAAGTAGCAGAAGATAGCAGTGAAAATTTAGAACGGGGTGAACTATTAGATACCCGTATTTTTGATTACCGATGTGTGACTGTTTATTAGTGCCGGATAAACAAAGGAACGTTGACGGACGTTAATTAAATACGTCTTAAAAATTTATAGACATTATAACAATGTGATGAAAATATCCGCTTCTAGCCCAGTAATGTTGGTTAACTGTATGCCAATAAAATTAACGCTAGCAAGAACAGATCCATTAAATAGACGAAGTATTGGGTTAAAAAAGTCGAATTAGAGTGAAATTTAGAGCTTAGATTAGCTGTTGGTATTGGTTTGCCATGCTGACAATCTACAAGCATTATTCAGCTATTTTTAACAACAGCACAAATAAATTTAGCTATTTTTTTGACTGTTGAAAAATAAAACTATTACTAAAAGTAGAAGTATATTTACGTGTGCATTTATTAACTGAGAAAGAGCAAACCTTGATAGTTGAAAAAAAATTATCCATGACAGGATTAAGCTTATCATCCATACAATCCGTGGAGACAACGCCATGAGCAATCAGCTAATGATAAGAAATGTATTGTTAATATTGACCACAACATTATTCGCTTGTAGTGAGCCATTAAGAACCTCTAGTGTTGGCGACAATGTTGAAGTATTACCTTACCAATTCGTTATGCCTGGACTAGACAGACAGCGCAGTATTCGATTGTATTTACCCCCTAGTTATCAAACATCAGAAAAACGTTACCCAGTCGTCTACATGCACGACGGCCAGAATTTGTTTGACAACATGACTGCAAATGAAGGTGAGTGGGGGGTCGACGAATCACTCAACCAACTTGCCGAGAAACATGGTCTTGAGTTAATTGTTGTGGGTATTGATAATGGAGGCGATTTTCGAATGAATGAGCTTTCTCCATGGGTAAATAAACGTTTTGGCGAAGCACAGGGTGAGCAATATATGGACTTCATTGTAGAAGTCGTTAAACCCTACATCGATACCAACTTTCGGACCCGTGCAGACCGTCTACACACCGCTATTATGGGAAGTTCTATGGGTGGATTAATCTCTCACTACGCAGTACATGCCTATCCAACCGTGTTCAGTAAAGCAGGGATCTTTTCACCTTCTTATTGGTACTCTCAGCAGGTTTTTTCCTTTACACAACTCAAAAAAGCGCCATTAGATGCACGTTTATATGTAATGTATGGCGATAAAGAAGGGGATGGTATGATAGCCGATACTGGTAAAATGCAACGACAACTCAGACAGCAAGGCCACCCTCGGCAAAATACTGTGTTTAAACGCGTACCCAAAGGTGAACATAATGAGCAATTATGGCGCGCAGAATTTTCTGAGGCCATTCAATGGTTATTTCAGCAACAGCCTGCTTTCTAAATACACTCAGCGGTCAGACACTAACATTATAAAAATAACACATTTGAACATTACTTTTTAAGGCGCATCAAAAAACATCAAATTACTATTATTTTTAAGTGGCAAGGCTAATTTTAAGCCATACCAGTAAGTTGGATTGCTGGTCCACAACTGTCTAAGGACTTATAAAGAGAAATGAAACTAACTTAATTAATAGCAAATCTAATGATATTTTTGATATTAAACAAGTATTTTTTGATGCTACTCAAGCTGGATTCTGAGATAAGGAAGGTAGGTTTTTGTAGGTTCAATTGTTTTGCTCTGAGGACTTATGGTTTGAAATTGAGTCGGTGTATTTCGCTGTGAATTCATATTAATTTCCGTTTTTAGCGATAAAGTAATAGCTAAAAGCCCATCTATCTTTAATGTTTTGTCTTAAGTGCTGAAAGTATGTCAAAAAGTAAATCCCATTAATCATCAGCTTTAGTAAAATTCCGACTTAAAAGTTTACCGAATTGGTGCCTAATTTAACTATCGATAACACATTATCTTCGTCTTGCAATATTATTAAGTTTGCTTTTAACCCGCTTCCATCTTCGTTTTACTCTTTGCAATATCGTCTGATTAAGAAATACCAATATCAATATTAATCACGCTACCTTCCAAACCTTAAGCTCCGACATAGCCTGTTAATTTAAACGAGCGGAATATAAAGATTTTCACACCGCCAACAAAATTATACAAACTGCCCTGTAAATAAGCCTTACTACTAAACCTTTAATTGAGTATCGTATTTAGTACTTTGAGAAATGACCTTTCATAAAAATGTTTACCTGCGTTGCAACTGAGTCCATGACATTTCCTTAAGGTGATGGATAATTTATCATCAACTATGGGTCGTACATTAGATTTGGAAAAGACTTTTTATAATTTTTGAAATATATTTTAAAATATGTTTTGAAGAAAATATTAATTAAAAATTGGTATTAATTAACGTGGTCT
>NZ_CAJXPA010000130.1 GCF_913058035.1 uncultured Paraglaciecola sp.
TAAATAAACATTCGATCATTGAATTAAGTATGTGATCAAATTGCCCAGATAAGAATAGTTATTGTGCTGAGGCTCCATTACTTTTTTCGTCATCTACTTCTTGAGGGATTCGTATATAAAGAACATCACCGATGAACTGATAGCTCCAAGATGTTAATTTCCGATTGGTGCTCATCTTGGCGGTGATAGTTGATGTATTAGTATTTCCATCTGCCATTAAAAAACCGAATTCTCCGATCATCGACAACTCTTCATTACCCTCAAAATCGAGTTTATCTGCCAGACCAAAAGAATTTATTTCTTTTCGCTCAGCAAAAACACTGTTTGCGGTCAGTAAAAAATAAATAAATGAAATTCGCTTAATAAAATAAAAATACTAACAACCAAAAATTTTACAGTAATACATATAAAAGATTGTACTTGTGGATGGATAACGCGAAAGGCTTAAAATTATTATATATTAATAATTTTAAGCTTAATGAAATTTCATTATGCCTAACATCCCGTCAGCTTCCATGGTTGCAAATTTAATTGCATCTTTTAAATCTTCATGTTCAAGATTCAAGTGTTTCAAAACTAAAGGAGTGACTAATTGGTTGGCAGAATATAAATCGGAATGAGCCATTGCTACACTAGCACGAGCAGCAATATAAATGATTGCCACATCCTTATTTTCTAATGCTTTATTCTCGTTATGTAAATCCATCACAGGAATATATAGTTGGCTTGGTAGCTGCCAGAATTCCATAAGTTTTGCGCTACAATTTGCATAATCAAAGCCTAGGGTTTGTTGTTGTAATTTCCAAGGGGAAGTCTTTTTGTCATATTTACAACATTTAATAGCTAAATCGGGTGCCTGTACCGCAACCAACAACTCGCCTAAATTGTGTAATAAACCCAATAAAAAAAACCGTTCACTACCTCTTATTTTGACTATTTTAGCCAAGTGTTTTGCAACTAATGCAGCATAAATGCTCTGCAACCAAAATCTTCTTAGATCAATCACGTCGCTACTAAAGTGTTCAAATGCAGAACTGGCTGTTTCTGCCATAACAAGATTATATAAGGCTTCGCCACCAATAATATTAATCGCCTTTGCTATGGAATCAATCTGCGATTCAAAACGAAATAGTGGACTATTTGCTAATTTAAGTAGTTTTGAAGATAAAGAGGGATCCAATTTGATGAACCGGCTAATATCTTCTAAGTCAGATTTATCATCATCCAACATTGAACGAATGCGCACACAAATGTCCGGAAGGGCAAAAGATTGGCTGGCTACTCTAGCGATATCTATAGGGTGAATGAATGACATAATTTGTTTTTTTGGAAACATTATGACACTAGTATAAACATTCGTGATTTGAAAAGTTAGTTTCTTTTTACTTTGATTATTATATTGGCGTATTGATAATAGAGGTTGATTTTTATCCATAAAAAGATAGGGTTATTTTATGATAAGTTTTCAGCACTAATGGCATATCTATGAAAGAACTTTCTGGGCTAGACGCTTCGTTTTTATATCTTGAAACACCTAAAATACCTATGCATATAGGAGGTGTTGCAATTATTGAGGGATCACTTGAGTTTGATGATTTTCGTCAGTACGTAAGTGAGCGTGTGCATACTGTTGAAAAACTCACACAAAAACTTGTCACCGTTCCACTCAGTCTCGACAGGCCTTATTGGGTAGAGGATCCAGATTTTGATATTAATATGCACATGCATCGTACTGCTTTGCCGCGTCCAGGTGGCTGGAAAGAGCTACGTTATTTGGCATCCAGATTATTTTCTCAGCAGCTAAATCGAGATCGTCCGTTATGGGAGTTTATCTTTGTTGAAGGCTTAGACAATATCTCTCAAGTACCTAAAGGGTCTGTGGCATTAATCAGTAAAGTGCATCATTCAGGATTTGATGGTAAATCAGGGGCTGAATTAATGTCTATGTTATTTGATGTGTCACCAACACCAAGAAAACCAAAGCCGGCGGTTGTTAAAGATAAGAATGAAATACTCGGGCCTGTTGGACTGATGGCAAAAAGCGCCTATAACTTTATTTCACGGCCTACTAAACTTCCTGGTTTATTGTGGGATACAGGTAAAGCAACTTTAAAAGCGGGTTACATGACTCGGGCACAAGGTATAAATATGCCCACCATGCCGTTTAATGCACCCAAAACAAGGTTTAACGATACGGTTGAAATGGAGCGTGTTTGGAATTCAACTATTTTAGATATTCATCGCGTTAAAGCCCTCAGAAAAGTAGTAGATGGTGCAACCTTAAATGATGTAATTTTAGCTATATGCGCTGGCGCGCTTAGACGTTACTTGTTGGAAAAAGGTGAATTACCTGATAAGCCACTTGTCGCCATGGTGCCAGTATCGACCCGCACAACAGAAGAAAAAAATGCTATGGGTAATCAAGTATCTGCAATGTACGTGCAGTTGGCTACAGATATTGATGACCCAATAAAACGCTTAGAGAAAATTCAAATCAACACGATGGTAGGTAAACTTTACCAAGATGCCATCGATGCAAAAAGTTTAATGGGATATGCCGAGTTAATTCCGTTTGGGTTAGCGGGTGTGGCAGCAAGGTTTTACTCTAGGGCAGCCATAGCTAAGCATCATAGCCCATTATTTAATGTGGTCATTACGAATGTACCTGGGCCTCAGATACCTATTTATCTTGCTGGACATAAGTTGATTGTTAATATGGGAACAGCCCCTATTTTTGATGGCATGGGGTTAATTATGCCTATTTGTAGTTATAACGGTACCTTATCTATTAGTCCCACAAGTTCAGTAAATTTGATGCCTGATTTAGATGTGTTTACACGTTACATTCGCGAGAGTGCCAATGAACTAGAACTGGCAGTTCAGGAAAAGTTAGCTGGACAAGCTGCTATGGATTCACTTATGCGGGACGTATAATTTTATCATTTTATAGGATTTGTTATGAAACATGTATTACCTAATATACCAAGGCCTTCCTTATTTCATATGTTCACCGAAGGTCGATCATTAGTGGAGCTCAGTGCATTTGGTGCTGCATTACCATTTTTAAATAGGGCTCCATCTGGTGACGGTCATCCGGTGATGGTGCTTCCAGGTTTCTTGGCCAGTGATTTTTCTACTAAACCTATACGGTCGTTTTTAAAAGGTAAAGGTTATGAGACATATGGCTGGGGGCTTGGACGCAATTTAGGCACAGAAATAGTTGGTGGTGAACAAGTATTAAGTGATAAATTAATTAATCGAGTGATTGAATTATCGGTTATCCATAGCGCAAAAGTGAGTTTAGTAGGGTGGAGCTTAGGTGGTATTTTGGCCAGAGAAATCGCACGTATTATTCCAGATTGTGTGAGGCAAGTCATCACTCTGGGTAGTCCATTTAATGGATCACATGGATCATCGCCAGTAGTCGAAGGATTGTTTGAACTTATTAACGGTAATGTTTCTCAATCTAACCCTGATGTAGTAAGAAAAATGTTTATGCCTCCTCCGGTGCCTAATTCTGCATTATATTCTAAAACTGATGGGGTTGTTCATTGGCAAGCTTGTATTAACCACCGAATTGAAGCACATCATCAAGCAGAAAATATTCAGGTTCGGGGGAGTCATTCTGGTCTGGGTCATAATCCACAAGTTGTATGGATTGTTGCCAATAGATTGTCACAGTTAGAAGCTAGCTGGCAGCCGTACAAAAAAGATGAACTTGAAAAAACTCAGATTTCAGGCAAGCTAAAATTCGTTTAATTTACAAAGGGTTTTGACACTATTGAATTCTATCACTCACCATCCCGAGCAGTTAATTGCAGCTAATAGTATTGATATCAATTACGATAGTTTCGGGGACAAAAGTCATCCAGCAATTGTATTGATCATGGGTTTAGCTACCCAAATGATTTATTGGGACCAGCAATTCTGTGAATTACTTGCCTCACAGGGTTATTGGGTTATCAGATTTGATAACCGTGATAATGGTAAAAGTACATGGTTGGACTCAACCCCCGCCCCCACTAGTTTTGCTTTACTGAAAAATGCGGTATTTAGGCGCCCGTTAGGAGCTACTTATTTATTATCTGATATGATGAAAGATACTCTGGGTTTATTAGATGCATTACATTTGAAAAGTGCACATATAGTTGGCGTATCCATGGGTGGAATGATTGCTCAAGAGATTGCCATTAAACATCCACACAGAGTTAAAAGTCTAACTTCCATTATGTCTACCACGGGTAGTAGAAAATTACCTAAACCATCTACAGCGTTTAGTTTTAAAATGCTGAAACGACCACCTAAAGATATCAATAAAGCTGTTACCTATGGCTTGAACGTTTGGCGTTTGATACACGGAAATTATTACCCGTTTGATCAACAAAAAGTACTTAGTTTAATATCACGGGCATTACAACGTGGCTTTAATCCTGCTGGCAACACCCGTCAATTAGCCGCTATATTAGACTCACCAGATAGAACTGCCGCACTCAGAACTTTAACCGTACCAAGTTTGATCATTCATGGTGAGGATGATCCCTTAGTACTCGTCGCTTGCGGTTATGCTACAGCAACAGCGATCCCAAATGCCAAGATAAAAGTCTACCCAGGAATGGGGCACACCATACCAAATCAACTATACGACGATATAACCACACAGATACTAGATCATATCAAGCTGAGTTAAACTTATTTAAAGCGTGCAAATAAACCATTTACGCCGCGCACCATCCACCTGGGATAATGCGTGGCCCACTGTACTAATAATTTGTTAGCAATTTTATCCAAAAACACCACATCACCTTTCATACTAGCTTTATAGGCCTGTGCAGCAAGTTCCATTGGATCAGCTTTTAAAAACTTAGGAATGAATTTTTCAAAACCATCAGCATGGCTGAGCATTTTTGTCTCTGTCATGCCAGGGCATACACAAGTGACAGCTACCCCAGTGCCCCGAAGCTCTTCCGCAATGCCTTCTGAAAAAGACAATACAAAAGCCTTACTGGCACCATATGCTGCAAAATTAGGTGTGGGCATAAAACTAGCAATAGAGCCTATGTTAACAATTTTCCCTTGGCCACGTGCCAGCATAGGTTTGATAAATTGTTGTGTCATATTGACTAAGCTTTGGACATTTAATTGCAACAAATCATTAAGCTTTTGTGGGTCGCTTAGGCTTAATTTTTGAACTTGCATCATGCCTGCATTATTAACTAAGATGTCGATTTCAATTTCTTTTAGTGCAATTGCCTCAAACAATTTCTGTGCTGCATCGACGGGGATTAAATCGGCTGCAAATACATGCACATCAACTGCGTATTTTGCTTTTAGTTCACTAGCAAAATCCATTAACTTAACTGCATTGCGTGCAACTAACACTAAGTCGTGGCCATTTTTTGCATAAATTTCTGCAAAACTACGGCCTATACCCTCTGATGAACCTGTGATCAATGCTGTTTTAAGTTTGGACATGACGAACCTCATTATTAATTTACGTGATGTAGAAACAAACCAACATACCACATGATTTATTTCTTATATTGACTGTTATTAAGGGAAAATGAATCGTCTGAAAAACCTAGTTGTGAAGATGATTCAGTATTACTTTTCTTGTGTTTAACGATAGCTTTTGCTCTTTTTTTACGTGCTGCACAGGCTTTATTTATTTTACTTTGAACATCCTGTTCTAATTTTATCCAATGTACTCTTTCATCTCTAGAACGAAAACAACCCACACAAAAACCTTTTGGCCCAGACTGACAGACACCAATACATGGGCTGGTAATTTCAAAGATTTCAATTTGTTTCAACGTCTACCTCAACACTTCGTAATCAAGCTTTAGAATGATAAATAACACTAGTATACCCAAGCTTAACGATAGAAAAAATAACCACATGGTTCTTGGTATTGTCAACACCAAGGCAAGTAGAGCTGCAGTTATTAGAATTGGGTGGTTGCACTCCGCGTTTTTAAAAATCTACGATACACCTTAATCAAAAAAGTGGTGATAACACCCAATATTATTGTACATAGAGGATATATCAGTTGATTGTGTATTAGTAGAAAATGTAAGGAGGATCTATTTATAAAATCGAACGGTTAGACAGGTACCACCAGATGCCAGATTCAAAAGGGAGATGTGTTCGAACTTATCAATCTCTTCTTCGCTCACCTAGTTGATATGGTGTGAGTTGTCGAGTTCGCGAATTCTAGATTTGAGCTAGTGCTCCACAAAACCCGTATTTATAGGTTCTAGTTAGCTTGTCTGATTATCAAACATGAATTTACTGATTACCAGAAATGACTATATGTTCTATTACGTTTAGTGTGTGTTCTTGTTGTAGACGTGAAAAGGTAAACTATAGATAGAAAAAAAGGACCTGCTGGTCCTTTTTTAAATAATTTAATTATTTTACTTTTTCTTGGCCTTGGGATTTGGCAAGTCAGTAATACTACCTTCGTACATCTCTGCAGCTAAGCCGATCGACTCGTTAAGGGTAGGGTGAGCATGGACAGTTAATGCGATGTCTTCAGCATCTGCGCCCATTTCGATTGCTAGGCCAATTTCACCTAACATTTCGCCCGCATTAATACCGACAATAGCACCACCAATAATACGGTGTGATTCTTTGTCGAAGATCAATTTAGTTAAACCTTCAGTACGCGCTGATGCAATAGCACGACCTGATGCAGCCCAAGGAAAAGTAGAAGCTTCGTAATTGAGGCCTTGTTCTTTGGCTTCCTTTTCAGTCACACCTACCCATGCTATTTCTGGATCAGTATAAGCAACAGAAGGAATACCTTTAGGATCAAAGTAATGCTTTTTACCTGAGATAACTTCTGCAGCCACATGACCTTCGTGTGCTGCTTTGTGAGCGAGCATAGGCTGTCCGATTAAGTCACCTAAAGCAAAAATATTAGATACGTTCGTACGCAGTTGTTTATCAACACTGATAAAGCCACGTTCGTCTACCTTCACACCGGCTTTTTCTGCATCGACTACACTGCCATTTGGACGACGGCCAACGGCAACCAGTACTTTATCGTACCTGACTGGTTCTGCAGGTGCTTGTTTGCCTTCAAAAGTGACATACAAACCGTCTTCTTTTGCATCAACGGCTGTTACTTTGGTTTCTAACATCACGTTGAATTTATTTTTCACATACTTTTGATAAGCTTTTATTACGTCTTTGTCAGCCGCAGGAATAAGCTGGTCAAGGAACTCGACTACGTCAATTTTCGAACCTAATGCACGATAAACTGTACCCATTTCCAAGCCGATAATACCACCACCTAGGACTAACATTTTTTCTGGGATATCAGCTAGTTCTAGTGCGCCAGTTGAGTCTATTACGCGAGGGTCATCTTTTGGAATAAACGGTAAGCTAATTGGCTCAGACCCAGCTGCAATGACGGCATTGTCGAAGGTAATCGTTGTTTTTCCGTCTTTGCCTTCAACTTCAAGTGTATTGCTGCTGGTAAACTTACCATAACCTTGTACGTGTTTGACTTTACGCATTTTAGCCATACCAGATAAGCCTTTGGTTAATTGGTCGACAACGCTGTCTTTCCAACCACGGACTTTGTCTAAATCGATGACGGGCTCACCAAAAGATACCCCATGGCTAGCCATATCCTTGGCGTCGTCAATAACCTTGGCTACGTGAAGCATCGCTTTTGAGGGGATACAGCCCACGTTCAAACACACACCGCCTAAAGTAACACGGGCATCAACTATTACTGTCTCCACGCCTAAGTCAGCAGCACGAAAAGCGGCCGCATAGCCTCCTGGGCCTGCACCTAATACAACTAACTGAGTCTTAATTTCGCTCATATGATCCTCAAATTCTTTTTTAAACAATATGTTTTGTTTGCAGTGCAAATAACATGTCGTGAATAAATCTTGTTTTTTGGTGTTAAAAAATGGGTAACAGCCAATAGTCACCCATTATTCATTAAAGTATTATTCTACGTAAATCCGTTAAATTTGCAGCCACTTCGGTAGAGAAACGCGCACCTACTGCACCGTCAATAACACGATGGTCGTAAGACAAACTTAACGGCACCATAAGTCTAGGTATAAATTCTACACCATTCCACTTAGGTTTCATTTCTGATTTAGACACACCTAATATAGCAACTTCAGGGGCATTAACAATAGGTGTAAAGGCTGTTCCGCCAATACCACCTAAACTCGATATGGTGAATGTACCACCTTGCATATCGGTTGCTTTTAACTTACCTTCACGCGCCTTAGCTGATGTTTCTATCAACTCTTTTGAAAGTTGTTCAATCCCTTTTTTGTTTACATCTTTGATAACAGGCACTACTAATCCGTTTGGTGTTTCCACGGCAATACCAATATTTATAAATTTCTTAATAATTAAACTTTCGCCATCGTCAGATAATGATGAGTTAAAGGCAGGGTATTTTTCCAAAGCCTTTGCCACTGCTTTCATAACGAATACGAGAGGCGTGATTTTTAAACCCGATTTAGTCTTAGCGTGATAAGCATTTTGCTCTTTACGGAAAGTTTCAATATCAGTGATATCCGCTTCATCAAACTGTGTAATGTGGGGAATAGTAGCCCAATTACGGTGTAAGAATGGGCCAGATATTTTCTGGATGCGGGTTAAGGGCAATACTTCAACTTCACCGAACTTAGCATGGTCAACAGGTTTAACATTTGCAATGTGTAATACATTATCGGCGCTAATCGCGTTACCACCAACCGCGTTGCCGCTAGCTGATCGAGGTTTCGCTAATTCTGTTTTCACATAGGCCTGTACGTCTACTTTTAGAACACGTTTTTTAGGACCGGTAGCTGCCACTAGGCTTAAGTCGACACCAAATTCTCTGGCTACTCTGCGTACTGAAGGTGAAGCGTGTGCTTTTCCATCAGAAGGGGGAGTAGGGGTTTCTGGAACAGGTGCGGTTTTTTCTGCAACTGCCGGAGCTACTTTTTCAGGTATTTCTTGAGGCTTTTCTTGAGGTTTTTCGGCAGCGGTTGGTGCTGCTTCAGCCGATTTAGCAGCGGCTTTACCACCGGCAGTCTCAAGTTTAATCACAAGAGTGCCTTGCTTCACCTTATCGCCAGTGGATATATACACTTCTTTGACTGTTCCAGCGTGAGTGGAGGGCACATCCATAGTGGCTTTATCTGTTTCTAAGGTAATCAAACCGTCTTCTTGTTCAATCACATCACCAACAGACACCAATACATCGATCACATCCACTTCACCGTCTTCGCCAATATCTGGTACTGCCACCTCAATTAGTTCACTGCTTCCCTTTGTTTCAGGTTCAGCTGCTGGGGCTGATTCTGCTTTGTTAGGTTCATCTTTTGTTGCAACTTCAGGAGCAGACTCTTTTTCTTCTGGTTCTGCTGGTGCTTCTTTATCAGGAGCGGTTGATCCTGATGTTTTAATTTCACCAATGACATCACCTTCTTTGATTTTGTCACCCACTTTGACCGATAAACTGGTCAATTCACCTGCAAAAGGGGCAGGGATGTCCATTGATGCTTTATCAGTTTCAACGGTAATCACACCATCTTCAGCTTCAAGTGTGTCGCCGACGGCAAAACAAATTTCAATTATTTCAACTTCTTCGCCACCTACATCGGGGACTAGAATTTTTTGAATATCAGACATATATAAACTCCTTATCTAGTCACTATTAGGCGTAAAGTGGGTTAAGTTTGTCGGTATTGATGTCGAAGCGTTTAATCGCCTCAGTTACAACCTTCTTGTCAATTTCACCACGTTTAGCTAGTTCATATAAAGAGGCAACCACCACATACGCTGCGTTAACTTCAAAATGTGTACGTAAGTTTGCACGGCTATCACTACGACCAAAACCATCAGTGCCTAAACAACGATAATCTGTATCGATGAATGCACGAACTTGGTCAGAATAACCTTTCACATAATCAGTAGCTGCAATAGCAGGACCTGCGTCTTTGGTGATGATTTTGCTGATGTAAGCCGTTTTAGTATCCGCTTCAGGGTTCAGCATATTCCAACGAGTAATAGCTTGTCCGTCACGGGCTAATTCGTTGAAAGAAGTCACAGAATAAACATCAGAAGATATTTTGTAGTCTTCACTTAGAATCTGCGCCGCTTTGCGTACTTCATTTAAAATAGTACCAGAACCCATTAGTTGAACATTAGATTTGGCTTTGGCTTGGCCTTTTGCTTCTATACGCTCTAACTTATAAATACCTTTGATGATTTGTTTAGCAACATCATCACTTTCGGGTATCGCAGGGTGTTGATAGTTTTCGTTCATCAAGGTCATGTAGTAGAAAACATTTTCGTTTTCTGTGTACATCCGACGTAAACCGTCTTGCACAATCACCGCTACTTCATATCCGTAAGTTGGGTCATATGAAACGCAGTTAGGAATTAAGTTAGCCTGAACATGTGAATGCCCATCTTGATGTTGTAAACCTTCGCCGTTTAGAGTTGTTCGACCTGCAGTGGCGCCCAATAAAAAGCCACGAGCTTGACTGTCACCAGCTGCCCAAGCTAAGTCACCAACACGTTGAAAACCAAACATTGAATAGTAGATATAAAACGGAATAGTGGTGGCATTACAAGTTGAGTAAGACGTGCCGGCTGCAACCCAAGAAGCCATCGCTCCTAGCTCGTTAATACCTTCTTGTAAAACCTGACCCTTTTCGTCTTCACGGTAAAAAGCTACTTGGTCAGCATCCTGGGGCGTATATTTTTGACCCTCGTTGGCGTAAATCCCGACTTGACGGAATAAACCTTCCATACCAAAAGTACGGGCCTCATCAGGGATAATAGGCACCACACGTTTACCTATTTTCTTATCTTTCAATAAGACATTCAATACACGTACAAAGGTCATCGTAGAAGATACTTCACGCTCACCAGAACCTTTTAAAATAGCATCAAATGCTTTCAATTCAGGGATTTCTAGTTGTTCTTCAGCTTGCTTACGACGCTGAGGTAATGATCCGCCTAATGCTTCACGACGGGCTTTCATATACTTGTATTCTTCGCTGTCTTCAGCAAACTTATAAAAGGGTAAATCAGCAATCGATTCGTCTGCCACGGGAATATTGAAACGGTCGCGGAATTTTTTGAGAGAATCCACGTCCATTTTTTTTACGTTGTGTGCAATATTTAAGGCTTCACCTGATGCACCTAGACCAAAACCTTTAATTGTTTTGGCCAAAATAACCGTCGGACGACCCTTGGTGTCCATGGCTTTTTGGTAGGCTGCGTATACTTTAACAGGATCGTGTCCACCACGGTTTAGACGGAATATATCTTCATCAGACATATTCGCCACTAGAGCCGCTGTTTCGGGGTATTTGTTAAAATAATTTTCTCGGGTGTACTTACCACCTTTAGCTTTACAATTTTGGTATTCACCGTCTACGGTTTCATTCATCAGTTGTAAAAGTTTACCGGACTTGTCACGGGCAAGTAGTGCATCCCAGTAACTACCCCAAATGACTTTGACCACTTCCCAGCCTGCGCCACGAAAGTTACCTTCAAGTTCTTGGATGATTTTACCATTGCCACGAACTGGTCCATCTAAACGTTGCAAGTTACAATTGATCACAAACGTTAAGTTGTCTAAACCCTCACGTGAGGCTAAACCAATAGCACCCAATGATTCTGGCTCATCACATTCACCGTCGCCTAAGTAGCAATAGACTCTTTGTTCTGAACAATCTTTAATACCGCGATTAGTTAAGTACTTTAAAAAACGTGCTGTATAAATAGCCTGCAACGGACCTAAACCCATAGAAACAGTGGGGAACTGCCAATAATCTTTCATTAAGTGAGGATGTGGATAGGAAGGTATACCTTGACCATCACACTCTTGACGAAAATTATTTAATTGCGTTTCTGATAAATTTCCTTCAAGGAAAGAGCGCGCATATATACCAGGAGAAATATGGCCTTGAAAGAATATGAAGTCGCCACTATTTTTTTCATTGGGTGCTTTAAAAAAGTGATTAAACCCTACGTCATACAACATGGCAGAAGATGCAAAGCTACCAATATGGCCGCCTAAGTCTAAGTCTTTTTTAGATGCACGTAACACTATCATCAAGGCATTCCAACGGATTGCCGCACGAATGCGCGTTTCAATCGTCTGGTCACCAGGCATAGTCGGCTCTTGTGCCACTGGGATGGTGTTGATATACGCTGTGGTTGCGTCATAGGGTAAATGGGCTCCACTACGTCGCGCTTTGTCAATCAAAGCTTCTAAAAGAAAATGTGCGCGTTCTGCACCTTCTTCCTCAAAAACTGTCTCCAGAGAGTCTAACCATTCTTGTGTTTCTTGTGGATCCACATCCGGATGCATCATATCTGCCATGGTGCTTTCCCTTTTTATCGTTTGTTGGTAAAGGAACTTATCGTTATTCAAATATAGTAAGTGTAAATCTCGACTATTATTTGATATTTTAATAAGCTGTTATTCATTTCATCCTAGAACATGTTTAAACACATCCAATGAAATACTTAATTTACTTCTATCCGTCGCAACGCGCGCTGCATACGCATGTCTTGTCGGTTGATATTTAACAATGTTTCTTCTATATAGGCTAAGTGTTCATTACTAGCCTTACGGGCCTGTTCAGGATCACCTGCTAAAATGGCTTGAACTATGCTGCGCCTTTGACGGTTTATATTTTGTGCAGCATCAGTGTGTTTGGTCAACACCTCTAAGTTTCGCTGAATATTGTCTTGCAGCATAGACTGTAGACTGCGCATTACGTGCTGTAAGACCATGTTATGGGCAGCGTTGGCCATCGTCAGATAAAAGTTAACCAAGGCTATTGCTTCTAGGCTCTTATCTGTTGAGTTTGAGCCATCTGGCAATGCATCTAAAGCACTTTCTATTGCTTGGTAATCCTCTGGCTGACCCCTCAAGGCTGCATAATAGGCAGCCATTCCCTCTAGCGCATGTCGAAATTCGAGTAAATCAAATTGCATTTCTGGCTTGTCAGATAAAAGTAGCAAAAGCGGATCGGTAATCAATTCGTTCAACCGGGGCTTAACAAAAGTGCCACCACCTTGCTTACGTTCGACCAAGTTTTTGGTTTCAAGTTTTTGAATCGCTTCTCTTACCGAAGGTCGGGATACTGCAAATTGTTCTGCGAGTGTGCGTTCAGATAACAGCTTTTGTCCGGCCAACAACCTACCGTCTAGTATCATAGCTTCTAATTGCTCCGTGATATCGTCAGATAATTTTCTAGATTGCACTCGGCGCATTCTGATATTCCATGAGTAAACAACAATAAATGTGTTATTTGGTAAATTGGTAAGACCATTCAGGTGTGATATGTTAGTA
>NZ_CAJXPA010000131.1 GCF_913058035.1 uncultured Paraglaciecola sp.
ACAGGAGCTAGTTATGTCTGGTTATAATTTGCCAATTGCAGAAGTTGATAAGGACAGAGTTGACTTGCAGCTTCGAGCCTAATACCGGACAGTCGAGTGTTAAACCTGAAGGAGAACTTTGTGCCAATAACGGTCATTCGCTATGCAGTGATTAAAGGTAACCTATAGATTAGTTACGTCACCAAAATATCAGGTTCGTTTCGCTCACCATCAGCAAACAACCTGATGGCAAAGCTTTATGATAGCTATATTCCTACCGCAGTAATTTGCATTGCATAAATGTCCATATTAAATGCTTTTTAAAATCTTACTATCTAGTTAGAAAAACCTTTACCTTAACTTAGCTTGAGGTTTTATCATACGTCTGAACTTTAATCATTTGTAATAACAAAAACTCAAAAATATTAATTAGGAGATGAGAATGATACCAATAGATGCAGTAATGAGAGTTGGTCGACCTACGGATAATCTGGAACAGATAACAAAAATGTATGCTGACGGACTCGGTTTTGAGGTCATTGGAGGTTTTGATGGTCATGGCGATTTTAGTGGTCGAATGCTTGGCCACCCTAAACATCATTATCACTTAGAATTTACTACACACAGCAAAGAGAAAGCTGGCCGTGCGCCTACGTTGGAAAATCTTTTAGTATATTATGTTCCTGACGATCTTGAGTTTGCTGCGGCTATCGACAAAATATCTGGGGCTGGTTTTATAAAGGTCGACTCCTTCAACCCATACTGGGAGGGCGGTGCTCAAACATTCGAAGATGTGGATGGTTATAGAGTCGTGATAAATAATGGTGAAAGCCCATTCTAAATCTCACATAACAATTATTGCTGGAATTTCATTATTGTATTTCACGCTTTCACTTCGCCATCTTATGGTGGCGTTGATACTTTTGCTTAATAGAGTAATCCAATTTATTCGAAATCACACATCACTCATAGGGAGGTTTGAGTGTTTTTTTCTTGTCGCTTTCAATTTTATCGTATGACTGCAATTCGCTCATTGCCGTCAATCAGATTTAATTAGAGTCTATTAGCCAGCAATAATAGATACCTATCCTTTCAGCCAAGCAGCAACTTTCTTTTCTCTGTGCTCTGTGGCCCTCTGTGGTGATAAACTTTAGTCTTTTGCTTTTAACTAGCATCTATTCACTAATTTCTATCTACTGCACTTTTTATTTTTACTGCACTTGCCCCATTTTTATATTCCTCCCAACTATCACCCATATACAGCTTGAGTAATTTCTCAGGCGCGTTCGGCAAGTCCACACTGAGCAATAATCCGGGGGTATCGTTAAAGCTTTTATCTATGCCTAAACAATGGAATACCGCGCCGAGTTTGTTGTAGTGTTTGAGTAAGATGGGTACGTCTTTGCCATCGGGTTCGATGCCCTTTAGCAAAGCGCTGACATGGTCTTCTAATCCATGTTGCAGAGCAAAAGCGTTTACTTCTGGGTGTAACTCATGTTCGAACCGCGCTCTGGGTACAACATTGTTTGTAGGTGTGACCATAGCTTGCTGAATAATAGCAGCGCTGCGTATGTCGTATAACTTACTGATAGAGACAGTGCCGTAAAGTGTTCGATATTGGGGATATTGACAGACAAAAGCTCCGATACCGCGCCACAACAAAAATAAGCCTAGGAAACTGCGTTGGTATTCAGGTATTAAAAATGAACGTCCCAATTCTAAACAAGGCTGCTGCCGATTCACAAAGTCAGGACCAAAATCAAACATACGATGCAAATATAGATTTTCTAAGTTGCCATCGGCTAACAACTTGTCAGTTTGCCCCATTCGGTATGCACCGATTATTTGTCCTGTTTCCTTTTTCACGACAAACAGATGAGTGTAAGTGGCATCAAAGTGGTCGGTATCAAGCGGTTCACCACTGCCTTCGTTATGTTCACGAAAAACCAATTCTCGTAAACGGGCAATTTCGTTTACTGTGTTTGGCATTTGATGTTGATAACCAAAGTACACAGACATATATTTGTGATCGAGCAGGTGTTGTTCGCTAGGAAGCTGCTGCACTTCTTGTAAAATTTTCTCACCTTTCACTTCAGGGGCAAGTGGTTGTAATTGGGTGACAGGATCCGCTGGCCATGATTTTTGCCAATCAGGATCAAGCAAATAACTTTGTGCTCTAAACAATTCGGTTTGTGTGCCAGTGTCGATATTTTCTGCATAATGCTTAATCGCAATAGGTTCGCCAGCGGTCATCGTTATTTTGGCATCACGTTTGTTGACTAATTCACGGGGCAACATCAACATGCGTAGCCGAAAATAAATCCGGCCTAAACGATAAAACAATGGGCTGTTGAGGCCACTGACGAATATAGGTAGGTAACTTGCATTCGTGCGATTGGCGATGCTGGCAATCAATCTGTTCCAGCGGTGGTCGGCGATGCGTTTTGTGTCTTTTTGAAAGTAACTCACGCGTCCCGCGGGGAAAATAAGTAATGCTCCGCCAGTTTTTACATGTTTTAGGCAATAACGAATAGAGGGCGCGTTTTTCGGGTCATTTTCCGATAACGGATTGGTAAAAATGAAATAGTCTTCAAGCTCTGGAAATATCTTTAGACCTTGGTTAGCCATCACTTTTATGTCGGGGCGCACTTGTTCAATTGCCCAAGCCAAAAACACCCCCTCTATACCCCCAAAAGGATGGTTGCTAGCGATAACCAGTGGGCCTGTTTTAGGGATGTTAGCTTGTAACGCTTGCAAGCCCAGTAATTGAATGTTTAACCCATCTAATAAGCTTTTTGCAAAGGTTGTTTTGTCTAAACCGTGAAGGTTGTTTTCACGATACAAGCCGTCTAACTTATTGATAGCTAAGACACGGTCTAATAATTTGAAGAGAAGCTTGGTAAAAAAGTTCTTTTTATTATTAGGTACAACATTAAGCAGGCTGATGGCTGCAGGCATAAAACAGTTCCACGAGAAAGATGAATAATTTAATTGTCTAATAGTGCTTTAATTTTCTAACAAATTCAGCAAATTATTGATTATTAGCAAACTATTATGTCTTTGAAACAACAAATGTTCTGAGAGTTTGACGTTTACTGGGAGATTTAAGGCATAATAAAGGGATGAGTCACATCCGTTTTTTTAGCTAATTCAAGTAGGGCAAAGATGCAACAGATTATTATCACCACTCCAGACGATTGGCATTTACATTTTAGAGATGGCGACATGCTCGGCGAAACTGTACCTGCTACTGCTAGGTGTTTTGCCCGTGCGATTGTGATGCCAAATTTAGTCCCACCTGTGGTGAATGCAAAGCTGGCCAATGAATATAAAGCGCGGATTTTGGCTGCTCGCCCGCAAGGTAGTAATTTTGAACCTTTGATGACTTTATTTCTGACAAATCAAACAACTAAGCAAGATATTATCGATGCCAAAAATTCGGGTGTGATAGCTGCAAAGCTATATCCTGCCGGAGCGACGACTAACTCAGCACAAGCAGTGAGCGGTATTGAAGCGCTATACCCTGTGTTTGAAGAGATGCAAATACAAGGTTTATTACTACTGGTGCACGGTGAAGTGACAGAGAGTCATGTGGATATTTTTGACCGAGAAAGGGTATTTATCGATCAGTATATGGCAAAAATTGTACAAGCCTTTCCTGAATTAAAAATAGTGTTTGAACATATAACTACGAGCGATGCGGCTGAATTTGTTCTCAGTAGCGCAGGTAATGTTGCCGCCACGATCACTCCGCAACACTTATTATTAAATCGAAATGATTTGTTAGTAGGGGGTATTAAACCGCACAACTATTGTTTACCAGTACTAAAGCGTAGTTCTCATCAGCAGGCTTTACGCAAGGTGGTAGCGAGTGGTTCGAATAAATTTTTCTTAGGTACAGACTCGGCGCCTCATGCCAAACATGCTAAAGAAAATGCTTGTGGTTGCGCGGGTTGTTACAGTGCATGGAGTGCCCTAGAGCTCTACACTCAGGTCTTTGATGAACTCGATGCACTGGATAAATTAGAAGGATTTGCCAGTTTCCACGGTGCAGATTTTTATGGTCTACCCCGAAACACTGGTACAGTAAGGTTGGACAAAAAAAGTTGGACGGTACCTGAATCTGTTATTTTGCCAAGCGGAGAACCGATAGTGCCATTTTTTGCAGGTCAGACTGTTAATTGGGAAATCAACCATGCTTGATATCAAGACTTTATCAATTAATTATGTAACTAAGTGTTGGTAAATCTTACTGAGGTGTTGCTCAAATACATCAGTGGGCATGGTGCCAGCCGAGAACAACTTAAATCAAGGCAGGGCGATACGTTTTGCAGTTATATATACCGAAGCGCCTTATGTTTATACCAATCAGATAACCTAATATAACTGAATTATACCCAAAATAGCCGAAGCCTAAGGTCGCGAGCTAATTTTTGATTTAGAGTTTTTCCTACTTCAAGAAAAAGGTTGGAAGCGTCTATTATTATATAGGCAGGCGGATTCTTGTGGCTTGTGCCAGAGTGGTCACAAAATACTGAAAGGTTTATTTTTTCAGCGTCTGTTTTAAATTAGAGAGTTTTTTACAAAGCTGACAACCATTTTATTCAAGTGATAAATTAGCAGATTGAGCCAGAGGCAAAACAATTTGCGTCCATAAAGATTACACATTACCCAATGTTACCTCCCTTTTTTGAGGAACACATAGCCGAGCGTATAAATGTGTCCAGTTAAGCACCCATAACGAGCGTATTCTTAGGTCAAAAATGTGACTTAATTTACATAAATGAATTGCGAGCTAATTGGACGTTTCGAGCATTTTCAACAGAAATTGAAATATATCGTTCGTCGTAACCTCTAAAGCAGACTCACCAAACCTTTGCACACAACATAAGCTGGCAGAGTTATCTGCAAAAAATTAATTAAGCTATTACCAGTATAAAACATTCTGGTGAATTGAAAAAATTGTTGATGCTCAGATTCAATTAATCCTGATTGCATCGAAATAGATTTTATTAATCATACAGTTTGATTGATAGTGTGCCAAACAGACTCATTGGTTGCTCTTAATCGGGTGTTTGACAGATAACTAAGTCCAAATCTATCCTTTTTTATCAAGAAAGTTAATTTGAGTAAATTTGTTACCTACCAAACCAAAGATCTTGTTGCCACTATTAGCATGAAAAATGGCAAAATAAACGTTATTTCACAACAAGTAATAGACGAAATTAATCAAGGTTTAATCAAGCAGAACGATCGCAGGCAGTGGTCGTATTAACAGGATAAACTGGCATGTTTTTCGGTGGTTATGATTTAAAGGTAATGCGCGATATTAACAGCGCTAACATGGCCTTGCTGGAGAAAGGCTCAAGACCAGCTAGGCGAATGTTATCGTTTCGTTATCCAGTGTTGGCGGCATGTAATGTTCATGGTGTTACCAAGGACGTATTCCTGCTGTTAGCTGCTGATCATCGAATTGCTGTTGATGGAGTATTTAGGATCGGTTTAAACGAAGTCGCAATAGGTATGACTATGCACTTTGGTGGTGTAGAATTGGCTAACGGTAGATTGGCACCAGTATTTTTAACCGTTCAGTGATTTTGGCTGAAATGGTCTCACCACAAAAAACGGTCTTAGCTGGATTTTTAGATAAGGTTGTTAGCGAGGCAGAATTTGCGCCTGCGGTTCAGGCGTTTGCTCAGGCTATGACTATGACAAAACTAGATATGAAAACCCATCACCAAACTAGATTAAAAGCACGAGCGGAATTAGTACACGTGCCCGACAAATATATTGAAAAAGACCGCCACAGACGCCTGTAAAGGTTACAGTTGGCTGCCCAACAAAAGAGAATATTTTGAATAAAGAATTTGCTTCACTAGGTTTAAACAACGCCTTACTCGATAACTTGGAATCCATGGGTTTCAAAGAAATGACTGAGATCCAAGCCATGAGCTTACCCGCTATTATTGAAGGTAAAGATGTCGTTGGCAAAGCCAAAACTGGAAGCGGTAAAACGGCTGCATTTGGTTTAGGATTATTACATAATCTTAAGGTGAAGCGATTTCGAGTTCAGGCATTGGTTATGTGCCCAACACGTGAGCTAGCTGAACAAGTGGCGTTAGAAATTCGAAAATTAGGCCGCGGTATTCATAACATTAAAGTATTAACTTTATGTGGTGGCACCCCTTTGGGACCCCAGATTGGTTCTCTGGAACATGGCGCACATATTATTGTGGGCACACCTGGTCGTATCATGGATCATTTGTTTCGTCGGCGCCTCGATTTGAGCGAGGTTAATACTCTAGTACTCGACGAAGCCGATCGTATGCTAGATATGGGCTTTGAAGTGGAAATGGCTAAAGTAATTGATGCCGTGCCGCTTGACCGCCAAACCTTACTATTTTCTGCCACATTTCCTGATTCTATTGCGCAGATAAGTAGAGATGTGCAGCGCAATCCTCTACAAGTCAGTGTCGAAGCCACTCATGAAGCCACCAGTATTGAGCAGCTGTTTTTTGAAGTGGAAGAGCCGCATCGCATTAAAGCTGTAGCGGCAATGTTAAGCCACTACCAAGCAGAATCAGCTATCGTTTTTTGTAATACTAAAATCGCCTGTCAGGAAGTGGCAGACGAATTAACTAAATTAGGTGTGTCCGTATTAGCCTTGCATGGTGATTTAGAGCAGCGCGATAGAACCGAAGTATTAACTCGCTTTTCTAATCGAAGTGTATCGGTGCTAGTTGCTACCGACGTGGCTTCGCGTGGGTTGGACATTAAAGAAGTGAACGCGGTAATTAGTTATCAAATCACTCCTGACCCTGAAGTACATATTCACCGTATTGGCAGAACAGGCCGCGCAGATGCTAAAGGTTTAGCTCTTACTCTTTGCACCGCAAAAGAAGTTCCCCGAGCTAATGCAATTGAAGATTATCAAAAAGCTAAAATTAAATGGACAGGTATTCAAGCCCTTCGTTTCCATGCTAATCGTCTTATTCAACCTGAATACTCAACAATATGTATTGATGGCGGTAAAAAAAGTAAAATTCGTCCTGGAGATATTTTGGGTGCATTAACTAAAGACGCTGATATCGATGGTGATGATATAGGTAAAATTAACGTTACAGCCACTCATACTTATGTAGCAATTAAAACTCGCAGTATTAAGCGAGCGCTAAAACAAGTTAATGAAGGAAAATTGAAAGGCCGTAAATTTAAGGCTAGAAAATTAAGCTAAAAGCAGTTTCGAGTTTTGAGCAAAAGATAGTGTTTGGCAACATTAAAGCCGATATTAAGAATAGTTATTATAGGTAAAAACCGAGCCACTTGGCTCTGTTTTTATTTATGTGATTTTTATTCATCTAATAGCTTACTACCAGATCTTCACCCGTTCTTCTGGAGGAAGATAAAGTATGTCGTTTTCGCTTATTTCAAATGCCTCATAAAATTCTGGGACATTGCGAACTGAACCGTTGGCACGGAAAGGACTAGGCGAGTGAGGGTCTGTTTCGATTTGGCTACGTAATGCCTCATCACGGTATTTGTTTAGCCACACTTGTCCAAACCCGAGAAATACACGCTGCGTTCCAGTGAACTCATCTAGAACAGGGGCATCTTTTCCCTCAAGTGAAAGTTTATAAGCTTTAAGGGCAATACTGATACCACCCAAATCACCAATATTTTCACCCAAAGTAAATTCGCCATTTACATTGAGTCCTTCTAACGCCTCATAACTATCGTATTGTGCAATGAGTTTAGCTGTACGTGCTTTGAACTCTGTTTTATCGACATCAGTCCACCAATCTCTAAGCACTCCATCGCCATCAAAAGTACTACCTGCATCATCAAAGCCATGACCTATTTCATGGCCAATTACTGCACCAATACCACCATAATTGACTCCATCTTCAGCTTCCATATTGAAAAACGGCGGTTGTAGAATGGCTGCAGGAAACACTATTTCATTCATTGGAGGGTTGTAATATGCGTTGACTGTTTGTGGATTCATGTTCCACTCATGTTTTTGCACAGGGCCATTTTGTTTTTCAAGCATTTGTTGATACTGAGATTCAGACGAACGTTGTAAGTTACCAAATAGGTCGTTTTCATCAACCGTTAACAGTGAATAGTCACGCCACTTATCAGGGTAACCAATTTTAGGAGTGAATTTAGATAACTTGTCTAACGCCTGAATTTTGGTTTCTTCTGTCATCCAGTCTAAGTTTTTAATACTCGTTTCATAAGCTTTGAGCAGATTGTCTACCATTTGTAACATCCGTTGTTTAGCTTCAGGTGGAAAATGTTTTTTAACGTACACTTTACCGATTATCTCTCCCACATTGTTGTTAACCAACCTAACTGCTCGGCGCCATTGAGGTAATTGTTGTTCTACACCATTCAGCACTTTACTGTAAAACTCAAAGTTGGCCTGATCAAGCTCTGTTGTAAGACGAGTGGCAGAAGCATTAATGAGGCCCCATTGTAAAAATACTTTCCAATCATCAATGCTTGTTGTTTGAATAATGCCGTCTAGAGATTTCATATAATCAAGTTGCGTGACCACCAGACCATCAAGTGCAGGTAGTTGTGCTTCTTGTAAAAATGCAGTCCAGTTAAAATTAGGCATTAATTCAGCTAATTCTGTTTGCGACAGTTTATTGTAAAGTGCCACCATATCCCGTGTTTGTTCTTTTTTCATATGCTGTTGAGCGAGTGTAGATTCTAATTTCATAACCAAATCAGCATTCGATTCACCGTTATTCAGTCCGACCAAATTAAACATTGTGGCAATATGTTTAACGTAGGCATTACGTATTATTTGATTGGCATCGTCTTTCTTGAAGTAATATTCGCGGTCAGGTAATCCTAAACCAGCCTGCCAAGTGTGGTTCATATAGGTTTCAGGATTTTTAAGGTCCACGTATTGTCCAATAAAAAAAGGTGTCGCCAGTTCGTATTTACTGGCACGAGCAAAATATACAGCAAGTTCGTCATGGTTTTTGATTGACGCGATACGTGCAAATTCAGATTTAATAGGCGATACACCTAGAGCATCACGCTTTTCCATATCCATATACGAACTATATAAACCACCCACCTTTTGTTCGTCACTGTCAGCAACGAAATCACCTTTGGCAGAAGAACGAATAATCGCCATCACATCATCCTGGGCTTCGTCTCTGATAATTGAAAAACCGCCATAGTTAGACTTATCAGCTGGAATTTCGGTATTGGCCAGCCAAGTACCATTAACGTATGTGAAAAAGTCATCGCCAGGCTTAATCGTTAAATCCATGTTTTGTTTGATAATCCCTGAGACTAGGGTTACTGGATTTTCTGATAACGTTTGTTCTGGTGTTTTGGACGCAGTAGAATTGCTGGGTGCCGGGCTACAGCCACTTAATGCGATTATTGTGGCAATATAGATTAGTTGTAATTTCATCATTATAATTTTCCAATAATATTTTTATTTTAATATAAAAACATTTATCTTTTGTACTATAAATGTGTAAAAAATAAAAAAGTACCCATATAATTCAGTTTAGTTTGCATGACCCAAAGGCAAAAAAGTCAGTATTGGCTAGATTTACTCTCCACTGGGTGAGTGGGAACGATCAAAAATGTGCACCAATGAAACGCTATTTTTTATCAAATTTATAATTAAATCTGTTAATTCTGCCCAGTGTACCAAGCGCAAAATGTCTGCACCTAACTCATCTCTTGGATGTCGTAGACGTTGTGAATCTTCAATCAAGGTAAACGGTGTTTCCTCTGATTGAAACTTAACAATATTCGGAACGATACGTTGCAGTGTATTGGTGATGTTATACCCAGAGCACCGTCTGGTAGTGTTCAATCACAGTAACGTTTATTTTTGTGAGGGGGATTTTCTTTTAGCTGTAGGTTAATAATGTCGTAATAATATATCCTAAATATCGACATTATCGTCCAAATTGATGTCAACTTTTAAGTCCTTTACTAGGTTAGTTAAAATTGATTTTGGGTGAATATTATGAGTAAAGGGCAAGACAATAAAAAATATAAGAAGAAGCCGCCCTGAGCAAAAAAAACAACTAAAAACTTTTTTAGAAAATTAAGCGAGGCTGTCTATATAAATCTATTGTAAATCTGCGATAACTTTATTACGGCCATTCTTTTTACCTAAATACAAATTCTTATCTGCTCGGTTGATACAATCATCTAATTTTTCAGCCAAAGAAATTTGACTCACTCCAACTGAGACAGACACCTGAATATCTAGTCCTTCAAATTTGACTATATTTTGTTGGATAGCCAGTCTAATCTTTTCAGCAATTTGTTGACCTTGTTCAATTTTGGTTTCAACAATCATTAATATAAATTCTTCCCCGCCCCATCGAGCCAACAAATCTTGTTGCCTAATTTGGCCCTTCATCAATTGCCCCATTTGAATCAATACTTTATCACCGCAGGCATGACCATTTACATCATTGACCTGCTTAAAATAATCAATATCTATCAGCAAGATACAAAAGGGTTCGCCGCCACGTTCAAATCTAGACGACTCTTGTAATGCATTGGTTCTAAAGTCTCGGCGGTTCCTGAGGCCTGTTAAATCATCGATAGTAGACAAGGTTAACAGTTTCTTATTCATCATCTCTAATTCTGCGGTTCTTTCTTCAACCTGAATAGATAATAAGTGAGATTGTTGTTTCAAAGCATAAATGCGCCTGCGGTAGAAACCTATTAAAATCGCTAAAACGCTCGTTACCCATAGAATCTTAGCCCAAGTCGTAAACCACCAAGGAGGAACAACTGTGATGGTTATTTGACCAACTTGGTTACTCCAAACACCATCTTTATTTGTGCCTTTAACTAATAGCTTGTAACTGCCAGCATCAAGGTTGGTATAGGTAGCCACTCTTTTTCTGGATTGTGCTGTATTCCATGTGGTATCAAATCCCTCCAATTTGAATGCATATTGATTTCTCTCAGGTGCAGAAAAATCAAGAGCACTAAATTCGATACTGAATACATTGTCTTCTGGCTGAAGTATTACCTCTTTTGCCTCATAAATTGGTGACTTTAGTGGAAAGGTTTTGCCATCTGCATTTCGGATTGAAATAGGTTTATCTAAAACTAATAATTCAGTAAAAATAATCGGTGGAGCCCAATCAGATTGTGCGACATTTTCTGGCTTAAAATAAGTGATACCGGTAGGGCTACCAAAAAATATTTCGCCATTAACATTGGTTACACTATTATTGATATAATAGCCTTCATTTTTTGCACCATTTTTACCACTGAAATATTCAGGATTGTCTAAGTTTGAGTCTACCTTAGCGACTCCTTCGGTGGTACTTACCCAAATATTACCATGTGTATCTTGTTCAATACCACCTACTGATAATGTCGCTAAATGTGACTCAGGTGCTACCTGCTGAAATGTAAAATCTTGTAGTTGCTCATCAAAAAGTAACTTCATAACTCCTGAGCCCTGCGTTCCAATCCAATAATGTTCTTGTTGTGACTTTGAAATCCAAGTAAGAACTCTGGGACTTCGATATTGAGTTTTTCTATCAGGCGAATATAAATTTAAAAGTTCCCCTGTGTATCGGTTTACTCTTATTAGTCCTTCCATAGTAGCGACCCAAGTAAAGCCATCAGTATCTACTAAAATTTTAGTAATACTGCTCATTTTCCATTGATTTTTAACGTCGTGAGTCTTACCGTTTACATAGATTAAACCATTGTTAAAATCACCTACCCAAACGTCTCCCATGCTATCGATTGACAGTGTGAAAATCATCGAACCACGAAGATGTGTCAAGTATTTAATATATTTTTGATCGTCATTCAGATAAGCCAAACCAGAGCGAGTACCGACCCATATTTTATTGGTTGCACTGGAGTACGCGATTGAAATAATGCTATTTTCTTCTAGAAAAGTTGGTCCGTTCTGTTCATTTTCAAAAGTCCACGGACCGGTTGTTTCACCCTTGCTGTCTCGTTTCCATAAACCTTCAGGCGTGCCAAACCAAATATTACCATTTGCATCATTTGCTATTCCTCTCGTTGTTTCACTGTCTCCAGCATTTAGCGTTTGAAACTGCAGGCTGTTAGGATCAAATTTTGAAAACCCAGAAGTCCAAGTTCCTTGCCAAATTAATCCTGAGCGACTCTCATAGGTTCTGGTCATGTGGCTTGCACTGAGTACACTAGATTTGTTGGTGCTGTATTTAAGGTTGGTAGTGATGGGACTTTTTTCAGGGTGTGTAATGGTTAATCCGGCAAGCGTACTGATCCAAATGTCGCCATTACGAAGCTGTTTAATAGATGATATCGATTGTGTTAAGAGCTTTAGCGATAATGGTCTAACAATAAGTTTTGGCTCAACAGTATCATCTTTTATAAAAATACCTTGTCCATTTGTCGAGAACCAAATTTTGTTTTGGTTAATAAGTTCGATGTCGGTCACTTCAACGTCTTTTAATTCTGGAACCGTGTATAGAGGCTTATCCGCTTTAAATCCAAACAGACCCTGATTTGTAGCCAGCCAAATAACACCGTTTTTATCCCGCTCAATATCTTGAACACGGAAATTAATTTTATCACCCAGTTTAATATGTACAAAAGAATTAGTTGTTTCTTGGAATTTAAACAACCCCAAATTTGTGCCAGCCCAGAGTTGCCCGGTTCTATCATAAACAACGGTTGCGACGAAGCGATGCTGTTTTCCCTCAGAATCAATTAACGGATAATGTATAAATCGATCAAATTTGTGATCATATCTGCTTAAACCATGTGAACTAGCTGCCCAAACATCGCCACTGTCTTTATCAACAGCCAACTTATACACAAAATCGCCAATTGGGCCTGAACCGTCAAGATTTTTATCTCTTTTATATTGGACAAAATTATAACCATCAAAGCGGTTGACACCATTTTGAGTAGAAAACCACATAAATCCAAGTTTGTCTTCAACGATATCAGATACCGTAATCTGAGATAAACCGTCTTGGACCGATATATGTGTGAATTGTGTTGGCACTATATGTGTTGCCAACGAGGTGGTTGCAATGAATAAACATAATAATGCAAATACAGGTAAACAGAATTTTGCACTTGACTTGCAACGCGACATTTTTGAAATAATGATGAGTTCCATTTTCACATATTTATCATACATTCGAACATATGCAATTTTAAATCAAGTGTTTATGTTACAAAATCAATAATAATTATCTTTTAAACTTCTAATGAATAATTTTTTATAGCACCAGTTTAGATCTGTAGTAATAATGATAGGA
>NZ_CAJXPA010000132.1 GCF_913058035.1 uncultured Paraglaciecola sp.
TAATACAGCCCTATCCATATATTGCCTTAAATTAATCACTAAAGCTGATATAAATACCTATACGACGATAAGATTGACCGATGTTTTCTGCAATATTCTTGAGTTCATTATCCACTTTCAAACCTTCCTCAAAAACAACGACGCTTTGTTCTGCAAACTTTTCTATCTTTGATGAGATCATAAGCTCCTGTTTTTCGGTCAGACCGGAATTAAGTGATGCTGTGCGAATATCATTTCTTAGATCATCAGCAAGTTGGAGTCCTTGACGTTTTTGATTCGTTTGTAATTCTTTGATTTTTATTAATGATTCATTAGTTTCAAGCATTAAAAGTTCTAAATCTTGGTTTAACAAAATATTCTGAATTCGACTCACAGCACCACCAAGAATAATAGTCAACTGATCACGCAATTTAGTCACTTTTAGTTCGTCTTTAGGCAAGTTTTTTATGAGTTGAGATATTGAACCAAAGCTCAAAATTAGTCGGGGACCTTGTTGATGTATGCGAAGTAGGTTATCTGTCACCTCAAAAACTTGTAATTCAATAGGTGGCACTTGACCAGAGCTAGAATGTTCAAAATTTTGATTAGGAGTTCTAATTTGCACAGTACTAGATAGTTCTAGTCGCGATGTTGTTTTCACAACTAACTCTGCTAAAGTTTCGAATGATTTACAAGCAAAGCTTTTTTGTAAAAAATCGATAATAATGGCTTGCTCTTCAGTATCCGTTATCGCCGCCATGGCAGCGTTTAGTGCCGTTTCCACTTTGTAGTCCGCTTCTATAGCGCGACCTATTTTTTTTAGAAGTTCTAAGGGCCATACAGGTTTGGTTAAAAAGTCTATTGCGCCGTGTTCAAAGGCTTTTAACTTCTCTTCATTGGACGAGCTTGCTGTAATAAAAATAATGGGTATGTTACTAGTCAGTGGATTAGATTTTAGCAACTTACAGGTTTCATAACCGTCCATATCAGGCATGCTCACGTCCATCAGGATCAGTTTAGGTAGATATCCGCTGTTACATGCTTGGACTGCATCTGCACCAGTTATAGCTGTAATTGTTTGATAATTACCTCGAAGCATTTCCGCTGTAACACATGAGTCAATTTGTGAGTCGTCAACTATTAGTATTCTTGGAGGACCTTGGTTTGGCATAAGTTTTGTTGCTCCTTTTTCAACAAAATTCATTGAATAAGAAAGTAGCACGTTGTTGTTGGTTCGACAAACAAGATAAATTTATAAGTATAGAGCTTTTAGAATTATGTTAATAATTATATGGACAATTCTATTGTGATATTACATTTTTAAGGTCGAGTGTTCTAAAAGTATTCGAGGAACTATATAGCTTTAGAGCGGTTACAAGGTATTTTATAATGAACTTTAGTGCTGACATTCGCCTTATTTACTAGGCCACCCATAGTAATTTGACTACCTATCAACACAAACTAAAATTAGTTCAGCAATTATATCAAAGGATTGATGTCATGCCCTAGCCTCGTAGTAGTCAAATTAATTTGTTGTATACCCCTTATTACCATTGTGTTTCCTGCTGTGTACTTTTCTATGTGGGTTTGATAAATATTTAGGTCAACGTTATGAACACCGCATATAGTGGGTCAAACAGGACTGTTGTTTTTATTTTCAGTGTTTTCCATAGATATTTGCACATATGCTGTGATGAGTAATCATGTACATGTGGTGTTACACGTAAACGTGAAACAAACGCAAGTTTGGTCAGACTATGATGTGGTTCAGCGTTGGCAACGCTTACATAAAGGTACATTGCTTACTCAGATGTTTGTAAAGGTGACACACTGAGCCAAGGTGAAAGACTGACTTTAGGTGACACCATAACTGAGTACCGTAGACGCTTACATGACATTAGTTGACTGATGCGCAACTTAAATGAAAACCTAGCCCGTGCCGCCAACAAAGAAGATGACTATACAAGTAGGTTCTGGGAAGGTCGTTTTAAATTACAAGCTTTATTAGGTGAAAGAGCCGTTATTTTGTGAACGGCTAATGTAGACCTAAATCCAATTTGCGCCAAGATAACGAATACACGAGAAACATCAGAGAAGACACATTCAAAGGTATCGCTTTTTCACTAAGGACTATTATGAGTTAGTCGACAACACAGCAGGTATCATCTGAAATGATAAAACGAAGCACATTAAGCACCGTACTCAACCTACCTTACGACGATTAGGTTTATCAGATGAACAATGGTTCACTCTTACGACAAAGATTGAAAAACACTTCTTTGCTGCGAGTAATCCCCAAACAAACCAATAAACACAGCTAGATAATCACCTAGCTGTATAACTTCGCCCAAAAATGAACTTTCACTCGATTTTCTTTTTAATTTTATGAAAGTAACTAAGCACTCCATATCTACCTGATACAAATCAACAATTTGTTGACGATGTATTTTGTTGTTTTCGGCAAGATTTATTATGGGTGGCTTGTTTAAAACCTTTGTTTAAAACCTTTGTTTAAGACCTTCTTGTTTAATACTTTTTCTAATAACTTTGTCTACTACTCCCTTAACATTTAAGGACTGCTGAAGTTGACAAACAAAACCTGATACAGCTTTTGTTCAAAGGTTTATGTTTCAAATTTTGACTTGCACTCATGTAAGGAGTTTTAAATAAGTGAATTTTAAATAAGTGAGTTTTAACAAACGTAATTACAATACGTGATTATGTTTGAGGTTAGAGTAGGTGCCTATGGAAGGGTAACGGGTTTTATTACATCTTATTATGATTTGATGATTTAGGCCTCGATCTATCTACTGATACGTTATAATAAATAATGTATATGTGATGAATTTCATCCGGGTAGTTTATTCAGTGACGGCAGAAATTAGCATTTATCAAATCTAATTGATGGCTTTAATCGAGAAAAGTTGACGCTAGTGATGCAAAATTTATATTTTTACAAGGCATCGTTTATGCAAACATAGAATTGCAATAAGAATATTCTAATGTAAGGTTAGGATTAAAGCTGCACTTAGCATTAAAAACACAAATAATGTGAACAAACAATTAGTAGTGTAAATCAGCATAATGATAATAAAGTATGTGTTATTTAATTATGTATAACAGTTCCTATATTTGATAGGCATGCACGCAAGCATGTAAAGCGAAGTTTTATAAGGAACAAAAATTCAACCAATGAACAAGAAATTTATCTACTTAATCGGATTAATATTGGGCATTTTTGCCTTTATATTAAATGCGTTTGTTGTAGCAAATATGGCTGGAGGTGTTCCCATTTATTTTGGTAGCGCTATTGTCTTATTTTGTCTTCTTGCCTTGCCTTTTCGAATCTCGGTATTAGTTTTATGTGCAAGCATGGCTCCTCTGTTAATTTATGAAAGCCCTCTATTTATTGGTTGGTTACATAGCTTGCAGTTTTTTGTAATTGTGACAATGCTTCACTTCAGAGTAAGATTTTTATCGGCTATTTTATTATTTTGGCTAGTTATTGGCTTACCTATAACCAGCATGATTGTTTATATTAATTTATCTCTAAGTTTCCAAGTATCTGTTTTTATTGCGTTACCTTTTATATTGAGTGGCTACATATGTGGAATGTCAGCCCTTCTTGTTTATTGGCTGCTTCCGATTAATAGTCAATTGAAAAAGTTTAATATCCTTCCTAAATTTTCGAGGCTTGTATTTGAGTTCAATCTTGTCAGCGTTATGCTGCCATTGTTTATTGTTGTGTTATTTTTTATCTGGCGTTCAACAGAAATTAGCGAGATTTCTGTTAGCCGAGATTTAGACAACGCTATAGAGGAACTTAATAGAAGTTCTATCGCATTACTAGGCAATAGAGTTCACGCATTAACATCAACTGCAGCACTTATAACCAATGAAAAAAATATTCAATATCGTGCCAATATACTTGATGCCGTCGCAAATACGACTACTAATATTGAGAGTATGGTTGTAACTGATAAAGACGGAATGATCCTGATTGCCGCTCCTGACCAGTATGCCGCAAAGTTGCCTAAACTGAATGATATCAATATTTCATTCCGCGAATATTTTCAGCAGACAAAAAAAAATAAAGAGTCGGTTATATCTAATGCAATTAAAGGAAGTGGTTTTGGTTCGCTAGATATTGTTGCGATTACTGCGCCTATTTTAACTGAAAATGGCTTTGAAGGTTTGGTACAGGCTGCTGTAAAACTTGATAGCTTAGTTGATCAAAGTGTCATTAATGCTATTCAAAATACCAAAATAGCCTTAATTGTGACTGATGCTAAGGACTCTGTAATTTATAGTTCACCAATATTTGGTTTGAAGAAACTCGCTCTTTTAGAAAAAAATATAGGGCAGGCCTCATATACATTCTCACTTCCCAAAATTACGATTTCTGATAAAGAATATTTGTATAGGGAGTTTTCGAATAAAAATGGTTGGAAAATTTATGCACTTACAGATCCCAGCAGAATATTTAAAGATACTAGCGCATATTTTATATTTATGGTCATCATATTTTTACAAAATATAGTATTTATCGCTATTTTCTCAAGAGGATTGGCATCAAATATTGTTGGCCCGTTGCGCAACCTAGAAGCCTTTATCAAAGGACAAAAGGAGCCAGAAAGACTTTTAGAAGAGGCGAAAGTAAGTCAGGAAATGTTTAACGTAACAGAGAATGTTATTAAGACCCAAAAAATTTCTGAGGACTTTCAACGTGAGTTAAAAGAACAAGTTACAGAAAAAACCAAAGAATTACAGGCGTTGAACGTAAAGATATTAAGTGTTTCAAGGACCGATTCATTAACAGGCTTATTTAACCGGAGAGCGTTTAACGAAAAAGCTCAACAAGCATATATGTTTTATAAGCGTAATAAAAAGTCATGCACACTAGCCTTCATTGACATTGACCATTTTAAAAATATAAACGACACATATGGTCATAAGACTGGGGATGAGTGCCTGGTTGATGTTGCTAATGTTATTGCGGATATGTGTCCTCGAGACACTGATATCGTTGCAAGATACGGAGGTGAAGAGTTTTTGATATTTTTTGCTAGCGATAAGCCACAACTTGATTTAGACCATATAAAGTCCATTCATCAAGCAATAGAAGATCGTCAAAAAATCTATACTGACAAACTTATTCAGTTAACCGTAAGTGTTGGGGTCGTTAATGTGGTGGACGATTTCTCTAAATCGATGGTTGACCTCATTTCTTTGGCAGATAAGCAGCTTTACCTGAGTAAAGGCAATGGGCGTAACCAAATAAATGTAATCACTATTTAACCTTAAAAGACCAGTACGACGCTTCATTTTAGCCTTTAAGTTCCGGCTATTCACTCAAAATGAGCTTGCTAAATGATTGAATTAAACATCACGGCATTTGTATTTAAAGATGAAGAGTTTCAAAGGTGAAGAGTTTCAAAGGTGAAGAGTTTCAAAGGTGAAGAGTTTCAAAGGTGACAAGCAATAATGAGAGGTAGTGGCAGCTCAGATCTAGTTTTATAACGATGAGAGCCATATCGTAGTTAATTCTGTGGTGATATTTTTATAAAAAATACCGCTATGTCAGCTGTTATGACCATCACTACGGCTACTGGCCTTTAATGTTTCAGGTATTTCGTAGTAATTTTCGATTGAGTGCACTTATCATTAGATTGCCAATCAATTTGCTCAGGGTTAATTGGATTGGTGTTCATTTGCATGTGACTAATGTTGCCATCGCTAAAATAAATGATTCTATGTGCGAGCTTTGTAATAGCTGCATTGTGGGTGTTGATAATACAGGTTGTGTCAAAATCTCGGTTAACGTTTAGCAGCGCATTTAATACAACTATGCCAGTTTCACTGTCCGAAGTGCCAGTGGGTTCATCACACAGTAATACCTTGGGTCGTTCGCAATGGTGCGGGTAATTACCACCCTTTATTGATCGTCTCCAGACCTTTTTGAAGAGAAATGATTGGCACTGTCTTTAAGTCCAATAATGTGTGATGCATCTATGAGGTGCAGTGGATTTAGAGAAATATCAGCGACTAAGGCCACGTTTTCCAATGCAGTTAATCTAGCAACAAGATAGTAAGCCTGAAACACAAAGCCAATATTTTACGTCGATAATAGGTCAATATATGATCGTTTAACCTCGCCAAGTCTCTACCTTGAAAAATACTTGCCCAGATGTGGGGTGATCTAAACGGCCAATAGTATTCAAAAAAGTCGACTTGCCGCTATCTGATGGACCAATCATAACAGCGAAATCCACCTCCGGTATATCAAGTGATGATCCGCGTAATGTGTGTACTGTATTTTCCCTTGTTACATGTATTTTTGTCAGTGATTTGGCTTGAAAGCAAAATCGATGAATTCTGTGCATAGTCGCTTCTCTAAAAATGCCCCATATAGCTTTAAGACATAATGACAGAACGTGTGGTCTCTTAATTTTTAGGTTCACATTAAGATTGATTCGACTTGTTTTTAATCTGTTACTGACGCATAAAGCTGATTGTTTCCATTTCTGCCACATCAAGTCTTTAACACGTGACAAGGTTTTTCTAAGTCATCGAAAAAAATTGAGCCTTATTTTTAAACAATATTGTTTAGCTGTGGTTAGCTAAGTTCTAAGTGGTTTTAGTATCAATAAGTCTTCCTCAGGTGATGTTTAGTTCTTTCAATATAGTGGGCTTTTAATATAGTGGGCTTTTAATACAAGTATGGATCGATCAGCACCTTTGGGTCACATTTGGAACACCTAAGGAAATTATGCTGTAGAGCTGATTTAAGTCGTTCTCACAAGTGAGTAATTGATGTTAAATCGGCAAGTAAGTTTTTACATAAAGTAGTTTTAGGTCCACTTTGTTAAAGGCAAGTATCAAATCAGTACAAGGGAAATATTATCTATAAGATTGAACGCTTTAGCCCTAATATTTTATGTTTTTTCATATAATTTAGATTTTACGATTAACTAAATCGTTTTTATTTAAAGCGCTTTTTGCAATTTTCTACATAAACTATATTCAGCAATTGCCTTAATACATTTTTTGATAAGTACTTTTTTAGAAAATTTTATGGCGATGATCCGTGTAAGTATAATTTCATTCTGGATAGAAATTGACTTCACTTTTAGTGTGATAATTAATTATTTCGTTGATATGGACCAACGAAACAATTAATTCTGGAGTATAAAAATAATGAAAAAACAAAAAATTTTAAAATCAACTATTGCTGGGTTTTTGAGTATGTCACTGATATCTGGTGGTGTTTTTGCTGAGGCTGCCGAAATGACTAAACCCAAAGGCGCGGTGGGTACAGGTATGACTAAAGAAGGACAGCCAAAATCAAATCAATTTTGGTGGCCAGATTTACTCGATTTATCTGCTCTTAGAAATCAAGATGCCAAATCAAATCCTTATGGAGCTGATTTTGATTATGCCGTTGCTTTCAGTAGGCTTGATCTAGACGCTGCAAAAAAAGATATTGATACATTACTTACCACATCACAAGATTGGTGGCCTTCTGATTTTGGTAATTATGGACCATTTTTTATTCGTATGACCTGGCATAGTGCAGGCACCTATCGAACACTAGATGGCCGTGGTGGTGCAGGTGGTGGTCAGCAAAGATTTGAACCGCTGAACAGCTGGCCAGATAACGGTAATTTAGACAAAGCTAGACGCCTTTTATGGCCTATTAAGCAAAAATATGGCGAAGCACTTTCTTGGTCTGATTTAATGGTACTTGCTGGTAATGTTGCTCTCGACAACATGGGATTCGAAACCTATGGCTTTGCTGGTGGTCGAGCCGATGACTGGGAGCCAGACTTGGTTTATTGGGGCCCAGAAATAGAAATGCTGGCCAGTGATCGCGAAGACATAGACGGTAAATTGCAACGTCCACTTGGCGCGACACACATGGGCTTGATTTACGTGAACCCAGAAGGTCCAAAAGGCATGCCTGACCCAATAGGTTCGGCTAAAAATATCCGTACGACATTTGCACGTATGGCTATGAATGATGAAGAAACATTGGCACTTATTGCTGGGGGTCATACATTTGGGAAAATGCACGGTGCACGAAAACCTGCTGAATGTTTAGGGCCGGAGCCATCTGCAGCCGGTGTCGAAGAACAAGGTTTTGGTTGGAAAAATAAGTGTGGTAAGGGCCATTCTGAAGATACCACTACCAGTGGTCTTGAAGGTGCGTGGACGCAGGCGCCCACGCGCTGGACATCTTTGTATTTGAGCAACTTATTGAATTTTGAATGGAAGCAAACTCGAAGCCCTGCTGGAGCTATTCAGTGGATACCCACTGATGAGTCCATGTACAACGTTGTTCCTGATGCACATATTAAAGGTAAGTCTAATGCTCCTGTGATGACGACCGCTGATTTAGCATTGAAGTTTGACCCAGAGTATAAAAAGATTGCTGAGCGTTTCTTGGCTGACCCCGAAGAGTATCGTTTAGCTTTTGCAAAAGCGTGGTACAAATTAACTCACAGAGATATGGGACCACCACGTAATTTCCTCGGCAAAGACGTACCAAAGGATATTCATATTTGGCAAGATCCTATTTCACAAGATAGCCGTTCTACCATCGATGCTGAGGCTGTGAAAAAGCTTAAAATTAAGATTTTGGAGTCTGGCCTTAGTACTGAGGAGTTAGTCCGTGTGGCGTGGGCTTCTGCCGCAAGTTATCGTGATACAGACATGCGTGGTGGTGCTAATGGAGCGCGGATTGCTCTTGCACCTCAAAAAGATTGGGAAGTGAATAATCCTGCTGAAGTAGAAAAAGTGTTAAAAGTCTTAAAGAATATTAAAGACGACGCTGCAAGTGGTTTCCTAAATAGTGACAAGGTGTCATTAGCTGATTTGATTGTAATGGGTGGTGCGGTTGCTATTGAGAAAGCAGCAAAAGAAGCAGGCTTTGATGTAACTGTTCCTTTTACGTCAGGCAGAGGCGATGCAACTCAAGCACAAACTGATATGAACTCATTTAGTTTACTTGAGTTGAATTCAGATGGTTTCCGTAACTACTTTGAATCTTCATATAGTAATAAATCACCAACAGAAATGCTGGTTGATAAAGCTGATCAGTTGGAACTAACGGTGCCAGAAATGACAGTGTTAGTGGGTGGATTACGCTCCTTAAACGCTAATCACAACCAAGCTTCACACGGCGTGTTGACAGACAAACCTGGCACATTAAGCAATGAATTTTTTGTTAACTTGTTGGATATGTCAACTGTCTGGAAAAAATCTGAAACTGATGGTGTTTACGAAGGTGTGGACCGTAAGACGGGCCAAGCGAAGTGGACCGCCACATCTGTAGATTTAATATTTGGGTCTAGCTCAGAGTTGCGAGCAGTAGCTGAAGTGTATGCCTATGATACCTCGAAGCAGAAATTTGTAGATGATTTTATCAAGGCGTGGACTAAGGTGATGAATTTAGATAGATAGTGTAGATTTTATTAGCAATGGGCTGAGGTTAAAAATTTAGCCACAGCCCATTAAATCTTCTACTTTTTATTCCATTCGATCAACATTTCTAGTTTTTCACGTTTGTCATCTAATCCACACATTTCATCGTAAGGTGTGCTCTGTTTTAACCATACTTCGTCAAAGCGTTTGTGGTGAAGATGCGCTTTTATCTCGTTAAGACAGTCAAAAGTCATAGGTTCATTATTATTATCTCGAACGATGTCCTGTTTTTCTTTTTCACCTACGGACGCCAAGTAGGTGCCACCTTCGATTGATTCAATATATAATTTCATAAAATACCCTTTGATGATGTTTTTGAACGAGGTCTTCGTTTATTTAGATCATAAAATTAAGCCACTATTACAAGGTTGGGATAGAAAATATAAGTTGGTATAATAGTAGGCCTGATATTGGGTTGTGTAAAATATGTTAAAGCGCAAAGTGCGACATTGCCTATCAAACCGTTACATGGGCAGTTGGTCGCTTATAGAGAGTGGTCATGAAAGCAAAAACTAGAAAAAGTTATTCCCATTATGTTCGAGCTGGTGGGGGAGATTATCATTGACGAGCTTCAAGCCAGTCACTATGCGATCCTAGAGCTTTAGTAAGTACATTGATACAAGGTATAAGGAATAGATATGGCGGGTGAGACAGATTTAGGTAAGTTGATCAGCTCAATGCAGCCTGTTTTGGGCGAGCCAGAGTATGTGTTTGCTTCATTAGATAGAGATAGCCCTATTACCGTTACTGCGTTAGCACCGCTTGGCATGTTTTACGAAAAAGAAGGTTTAACGGTGATTGTGCTAAAAAGCATTGCTGATATTTTAGGCATAACTTATCAGGGTGTTTATCAGTGCATCACGTTAAAGGTACATTCTAGCCTCGAGGCTGTTGGGCTTACGGCTGCGGTGTCCTGTGCATTAGCCAACGAAGGTATCAGTGCTAATGTAGTTGCGGCTTATTATCATGACCATATTTTTGTGCCCGTTGCTAAAGCAAATCAGGCTTTGTCCTGTCTTCTTAAACTGGTCACAGATAGTCATTGATATGAGATGAAAAAACAAACTGTTTGTATGCACTTCAAAGCAGGAACTAAGCCTTAAATTGTCAATGAAACCTGCCATATACAGTGTATCTGCCTAGATCATACTGATAGAGCTAGGTTAAATACACTGTAAGTAGCACTCGAATAACTTTCACAGTTCATGCTGTAGTTGTATTTACAAAGTGCCAATCACTCCTTCTCGACGTTTATCTGCTGCGCCTTCTAAGGTGCCATCAGGTTTACGTAAAATTACACTTAAACCTGAGTTTTCACCTCGAGATGCATCAACGTTAAGACCAAAATCCCGTAATGCTTTGATTAAAGAGTCTGGGGTGGTGTCTTTTTCTAATCTCACTTTTTCGCCCCGTGCCACCATGTTTGGCAAATCTACAGCTTGTTGTGGACTCAACCCCCAGTCAAATACACCCACTAATGTTTTTGCGGTATAAGCGATAATATTGTTTCCACCTGGAGAGCCGGTAGCCATTAAAAATCTACCGTCATTGTCTAACACTATGGTGGGTGACATAGATGAACGGGGCTTTTTGTTTGGTGCGACTGCATTAGCAATGGGTAAACCTTTGTCATCGATGTGTCTAAAGGAAAAGTCAGTTAATTCATTATTCAAAAACATGCCTCCGACCATACGAGTGGTGCCAAATATACTTTCAACTGTCGCAGTCATTGATACGACGTCACCTTGTGCGTCAACAATGACAAAGTGGGTTGTACCGTGTACGTCCTGAGTGGCGTCGGTCCCATTAATTTGAGTAGTGGTTGTGGCGTTGTATTTCCAAGGGTCTCCAACAGGAATAGACGGCATGGCTGCGTCTTTAGAAATCAGTGCCGCACGTTGTGCAAGATAGTCATGATGTAACAAACCCTGGAGCGGCACATCCACTTGCCGAGTATCAGCAACATATTGATCTCTGTCGGCATAAGCTAATTGTTGAGCTTGGGCAAATAGTGCCCAGTTCATTGGATCTTCAGCACCTTTTTCTGAGAATCCATGGCTGTTTTCTAATATGCCTAAAATCATACCTACTGCTACCCATGAAGAGGGTGGGGGAGCGCCACAAACTTGGACATCCTTATAAGGCTGGCATAAAGCGTGATGCTTGACCGCTTTGTAACTGGCAATATCCTCTACTGTCAGTCTGCCAGCACGGGGTGGACGCTGCACCATCTCGGCAATTTGTGCAGCGATTGGGCCTTTATAAAATGCCGATACATCTGCAGCAATCAGTTTTAATGTGTTGGCATAGTCTGGATTTTTTAATAAATGACCTACTGGATGGGGTTGGCCATTGTCACCAAAAAAATACTCATGGGCCTCGGTAGGCCCCTCTTCTTTGGTAGCTGGGATATATTTTCCATAGCGCTCTAACATGCCATTTAAACGAGGAGAAATATTAAAGCCGTCTGTTGCCAGCTGAGCGGCACGGTCAAACAGTGAACTCCATTCTAATAAACCTTGGTCTTCATGGGCAAGTGACAGCATTGCTAGTAGACCAGGTACGCCGGTAGATAAACCACTGTTTTTGGCATCAAGAAACCGCATAGGTTTGTTATCAGCATCTAAAAACATGTCAGCAGTGGCAGCAGCAGGTGCCGTTTCACGGCCATCAAATACAGATATTGCATTTTCTGAGGCATCAAAGTGCACCATAAATCCACCACCAGCTAGGCCAGAGCTTTGTGGCTCTACTAAACTAAGTACCGCTTCAATAGCGATGGCGGCATCAACAGCAGAGCCACCTGCTCTTAATATTTCTAATCCGGCTTCAGTAGCAAGTGGATTCGCCGTGACTACCATCGCAGGTGATTTTTTTTCTTTCGTAGGCGTGTTTTCACTAGCACAAGCCATAAGGCTAGCGAAGATAAACAGACACAAAAAACTGTATTGATACATAAGATGACCTTTTAAAAATTAAAGAATGATTTCTGCAAAATAATTTAAATTAAGAAAAACAACAGTGTTTGCGTTAGAACCAAAGAAAACTATATGGATGGACTTTACCGTGATATGTCTTATTTATAAACTAATCAATCACTACTGCCAGGCTTGTTTGGATCAACAGGTGTGAAAAAATGATAAGCTGTTGTTTATGGTGAATGAACCTTTGTCATTATAACTGCTGTATAAAATGATAGATCTGGGGCTTAACTTCAATATTTTTTAGCAGGATATTTAGTGACTTAATCAAAAGAATGTGAGCCCGACTAAAACATTCGAACGCTTTAAAATTCATGTTTGACTGAGTTAAATAATCA
>NZ_CAJXPA010000133.1 GCF_913058035.1 uncultured Paraglaciecola sp.
TTCAAAAGACTACTACCTAAGACGCTTATTCTAATAGTTGGAACTTTTAAGAGGGTAATTAGAGGTGTTATCGATGGGTTGATGACGTTGATTGACGAAAGTTTGTAATTGAAACAAAACTTTAGCTAACTCCAAACCTTTGACTGTCCGATACCTCAGTAAATTTAAAGTCCAAGGTGTCGTTACTGACTGAAAGTTGATAGCTCGAATGGGCCGGGTAGTCTATAAAAAAGGGCTGGCAGGTAATGCCGACTAAATTAATTACTGTTCTAGTACAGATTTTTCAACGGAATATCCAAGAGTTGAAATTGTGTAAAAAATCTGACGGTGCGCTATATTTTGAAAATTCTGACTGTCCTGAGACTGCTTAAAGGAGCCAGATGGTGCATAAAACGCAACCTCAAAAACATATTCTATTATTTGAAGCAACACGAAAATACTGATCATCCGCTTACATTCGTAAATGTTAAAGCGTGTAAAAAATCCTGACAGTCGGCTGAGTGCCATCTGCAGACCTTCACTGAGGGGGAAAAAAACCTGAAAAGTGGGCTGTGACATTGCCAAAGGTATCGGCTAACCGACTTTTATAATGAATGTCTGCGCAATGCGTGTAAAGCTGATGTATAAGTTTTAGGATGACCCTGACTCCAGTTTTACCAGTCTTAAAAGTGACTCAGCCCTAAACAGCTTTGCCACTACTCCCACTATTATAAACTAAATTTTTATTGTACGCGTATGATGCACACATAAGATTATTAAACCACCAAGGAGACACTAGCTGAAATATTTACAGAACAGCTTAATAGATATAAATAAAAAGTATGCTGACCAACAAGAGTTCATTCAAGCGGTCGAGGAAGTGGCAGCAGATGTTGGCAGTTTATTTGAAAATAATAAACAACTAGTTGAGCTAAACATTTTTAACAGACTTGTGCATGCAGATCGGATCATTAAGTTCAGAGTTACTTGGCAAGCAGATAATGGAGACGTTCACGTCAACACCGGATATCGAGTGCAACACAGTAATCTTATTGGTCCCTATAAAGGTGGGCTTCGTTTTCACCCGTCTGTAAACGAGTCAATACTCAAGTTTTTGGCGTTTGAGCAAATGTTTAAAAACGCGTTGACGGGCCTACCTATTGGCGGAGCAAAAGGCGGTTCTGATTTCGACCCTAGTGACAAATCAGAACCTGAAATCATGAGATTTTGCCAAGCTTTTATGAACGAGCTTTATCACTATATTGGAGACCAAGTCGACATCCCAGCCGGAGACATCAATGTTGGCAGTCGAGAGATTGGTTATTTGTTTGGCCAGCATCGCCGTTTAACAAAAAAATTCTCCGGCGCCATTACCGGTAAAGAATTAGAGTATGGTGGCAGCCATGTTAGAACTGAGGCTACTGGTTTTGGCCTGCTGTATTTTGTTTGTGAAATGTTAGGGCGGCTCGACAAGAAAATAGAAGACCTAGTTGTTAGTGTTTCTGGCAGCGGTAATGTTGCTTTACACGCGGCTCTTAAAGCAATTCAACTAGGCGCTAAGGTTATTACGCTATCTTCGAGTCAGGGGCACCTATTTGTCGAGGACGGGTTTTGTGAAGCTCAGGTTAATCAGTTAATCGCGGCGAAGGGCTCTAGCACAGAAAAACTGAAAAGCCTCAATATTGGCGAGTGGGTAGATAAACATGGCCCTTGGCAGCATTGCTGTGACATAGCACTACCTTGCGCCACCCAAAATGAAGTCACCATAGAAGCAGCCAAGCAACTGGTTGAAAGTGGCTGCATGCTTGTGGCTGAAGGTGCCAACATGCCTTGCACAAAAGAAGCGGTAGATTGGTTTGAGGACAAAAAAGTGCTCCACGCGCCGGGAAAAGCATCCAATGCTGGAGGCGTAGCACTATCAGCGTTAGAAATGGGACAAAATGCCGATTTTTCTCGGCGCTCTTTTGCAAAGCTGGATGAGCAGCTGCGGGAAATAATGCACACAATCCACGACAATTGCCTGCAAGAATTGAATGATGCAGATGAAAAATATTTGAATTATAGGAAAGGTGCAAATCTTGCGGGGTTTACTCTTATAGCGAGTGCAGCTATCGCTCAAGGCATTTAATATCAGCCTTGTAGCGGCTTGAAAATTTTTTCAAGCCTATGATTCAATTCTATATTCTGTGATTTGTTGAGAAAGGATCTTAGAACATAAGAGGCGACTCAGGAGAGCGAGAGTGCAGTGGAACAGTTTTTATTACGTTGTGTAAGCTCATGCCGGCTTTGAGTAAGAAACATTTTACTCAAAGCTGCTCGAGACTCACTATGCGCAATTCGATGTACGCCTCTGTGTTTAAGAGTACAGCAGCCTAGAAAAACTAGTGGAAGAGCTCCATGAAATGAAGTTGTTCAAGTCCAGTACGGCTCAAGAAGTTCAAGCAACTGACACAAGACTACCTGCATCATATTCAGGAAAACAAAAAATAGAGGACATAAGTAGAGGGCATTAGAGGTCGGCTCCAAATTAAAGTCTAAACCTGATTTAAACTCATCATCTAAGTCATTATTGTGCCAAGGAAGCCAAGATTCCTAGTGGTTGTTGTGACGGAACATGTTATTTAACATGGAAAAAAACAGGTGAGCTTTACAAAGTTCTGATTGCTTTGCTAATCCAATAATTTGATAGCTTGACCATTTGTACTTTGAAGGCTTTGTAACAATATTGGCCCGTCTAGATGAAACTCAATATAACGAGATGACTCAAGCAAGTAATTCTCTGCTTAAGCCCAGCAAGATGTATAACGCTCGTCCCATTATGTGCATGTGTGTTTTTATATGTCGTTAAAATAATGTATATAATGCCTGTTAAATGGTTGCACGACTTGGCTGATCCCCCATTCGTTATGGGGGTGAAAAGTATGTGAACGTGATAGACAAGAAACCTAGGGGGGCAGGTTGGTTGAAAAATAGTAATCATTTGATTTTTGGAAACAACTATAAAGACACCCATCCTAATAAATCGAAAAACTATTTTTTGGCTGCTCGTTGTCATGTGTGTCTTGTTAATTCTCTTTGTTAATTCCTCTTGTTAGTTCCTTTTAGTAACAAAACTATAAATAAAGTTGAGCTTGGATCGCGCTATGAAAGTTTAAGCTCAAATTATTACCACACACAATAGTCAGGGGGTCCACAAAGGCACCATAGCGGGAATTAAAAGGCGTGATGCCAAACTACACCCAAGGTCTGAAATTCGCTTCATGAATCAATACCAGGTTCTACGTTACGGCTATGCACACCTTTCAATAATTGTGGTGCACCGCAAGCAAACTCGATGTTTTCAATACCACGCTGTAATTCGCCTGCGGCGTCGTGACTAATTTTACCGTACTCTTGACCTATAAGCTGAGCAATGTGATGTGCGTTATCTTCTAGCAACTGCTAAAACTTTCACATTACTTTGGCACGCTTAACAACAGGTGCGTTGCGCCAAGCAAGAAAAGCAGTCCGCGCAGCGTTAATAGCTTATTGCACCGTCTTTTTGGATAACTGCAGCACCGTTTTTTCTACAATACCCGTCGCTGTGTTACAGACGTCTTGAGTCCGCCCTTCCTTCGTGAGCTAATGACTGGCCGTTAATAAAATGCCCTGTGTTGTCATGTTTTCACTCGAAAAAAGCCAGCAATCCACGCATAAAAGACGTGTGGCAATTTAATTTCAATATTAATTCTTGAATTAAAAGGCTAGACAAAAATCTTAGAATTGCTGTCGTAAGGACTAAAGCCACTTGCTAGTATTTAAAAGTAAAACGTAATCCACTTTTCTACCACAGGCTTGTTATTCAACCAAATTTTATTCGTTGCCTTTATCCAAATGGTGGTATCCGCGTTGATAATATATTAAGGAGCCAGCTTGTTTTTTTTGTTTAATGCCTACCACTTCACAAAAAATCACATCATGAGTAGCCACACTTTTTAGTTCGGTAATTTTACAATCAAACGAAACCGCTGCATTTGTTAATACAGGTGCGCCTGTGACCAAGGTTTCCCAGGTTGCGTTAGCAAACCGTTCTTCCATTGGTGCTTTACCACCAAATAAGTTCGATAAATTATCTTGACCTACATCTAAGGTATTAATAACTAGGCTGTCACTTTCAAGAAAGGTTTTGTGAACCGACGCTCCGCGATTTAGGCAAACTAACAAGGTGGGGGGGTTGTCACTCACACTGCATACCGCCGTAGCGGTAAAGCCAACTTTAATATTGCCAACCTCAGTGGTCACTATATTCACCGCACCTGGAAATGCAGACATGCCCTGTTTAAATTCTTCAGCTGAAATACAAGCCACTTCTGGTTCTACTTTTACTTCTTTTAGTGCACTCATGGCTTATTTCACTCCTATTTAGATGTATATTTCTTTAGATTATTTTACAAGCTTGCTCGAATGTTAATCGAGGCAAACGTTTATGGGACTTTTCACCATCGCCATAACCTAGGTTTATGAGGAAATTCACTTTCCACTTGTTCTCGCAGAAAAAGGTCTCATTCAACAAATTAGGATCAAACCCAGACATAGCGCCGATATCTAATCCCAAAGCCCGTGAGGCACTAATCAAATAAGCGCCTTGCATAGAACTATTACGCATAGCGGTTTCGTAAGCTGCTTCTGGACTAGATGTAAACCAGCTTTTGGCATCGGCATATGGAAACAATGTCGGTAATTCTTCATAGAACTCTTCATCGTAAGCCACAATAACCGTGCAAGGAGCTGTCATGGTTTTTTCTACGTTACCACTAGACAATGAGGGTTTAAGCTTTTGTTTGCCCTCTTGTGAGGTTACAAATACAAATCTTGCGGGGCTACAGTTGGCTGATGTTGGACAAAGTTTTACCATGTCATAGAGTTGTTTTATTAACACCTCAGGGATCGCTTTGTCTTGCCAGCTCACATGAGAGTGAGCCTCAGTGAAAAGCTGAGCTAATGCATTGTCATCTAATGTTGAGGTCATAAAATATTTTCCAAAATAGTCCGGTTATTTAGCGTCATAGTGAGATAAATGTGTGAGTAAAAGATCATTAAATATCTTAGGCTCGGTTATCGTGCAGGCATGTCCACCATAATCAAAGACTCGCAAAGTCCCATTGACCAAACCTGATGCTAATATTTCTGAGCGTTGCCAGGGCACTAACATATCATCTTTATTGGCGACCACTAATGTGTCTGTTTCTATAGCCCCAAGTTGCGAGTCTATATCAAACTCGCTTAGCGCTTTAATACGAGCCAATAAATTGTCTTGATTAGGAAAGTGCTCCAACATATGTTGCTCTTCTTGTTCTAATCGCTGGATGTTGAGCATGATCCAGTCTGGCGGATATAAAAATAACGCTTGAGCTTGTAAATACATTTCGGGGGGGCTGTTATGCAACAAAGATTGACGCACCCGAAAACAGCGTAAAGTGTGTGGGTTTGGGCTACTCCACGCATTAATCAATACCAAACTTTGCAAAATTTCAGGCCGTTGTAGAGCAATATTCAAACCTACTAAGCCGCCCAATGCATGTCCGATAAAATGACAATGGGTTATCTTTGTATGGTCTAAGAGTGCGAGTAATTCATCCGCCATCGATTGAATAGAATAATCTGAAGGTAAACTCGCTGGACTTCTCCCTGTTCCATTTTGGTCATAAACAATAACCCGGTAACCACTTTGCAAAACCGGTAACTGCGCCTGCCAAAAATGTGCAGAACCACCCAATCCTGAACTCAAAACAACTGTGGGAGCATCTGGGTTTTTCGAGCCAAGTATTTCAAAGTACATAATTAAGCTCCATCAAAAACAACAAAAAAGGGCTGTTTAAAATATGTATCTGATTTTTCTAGCAACCCACTAGCAGTCATTAACGTCATTAACCTATATGCGCTATGCTGGCAATTTCGACTAAAGCATCGGGTTTAACTAAACCGCACTGAATACAATAGCGAGCAGGCTTTTCGCCGGGGAAATATTCGGCATACACTTTATTCAGCGCAGGATAATCGTCCCAGTTTGTGATCATAATGGTGTTAAAAGTGACATCATCCATAGTGCCACCAGCGGTTTCAACCACAGCTTTGATGGTTTCCAACACGTGGCGGGTTTGTGCTTCAGCGTCACCCACATGCACTACATTATTGTCTTTATCAAAAGCGAGTGTTCCTGATACATACAAGATGTTGTCAGCCATAGAGCCGGGTACAAAGGGTGCAAGTGGCTTACCGCTTCCAGCTGGAATAATTGATGTTTTACTCATGGTTCGTTACCTTCAATGTTAAATTAATAAATATGACTTTATGCCATTTGGTTTACTTACTGACGGCTTTACAAAATTCTTCAACACTGGATATCCAACCGAAAAAAGTCGCAATATTAAATAGTGATGATGCTTGAATAACATCTGAGCCTGCTTGATGTGTGGCATCCGCCAGCACCACACCAAAATATTCAAGGAAAAAACCATCACGCAACGTTGACTCTACACAGACATTAGTGGCGATACCGGTAAAAACTAAATTGCGAATACCACGGCTGCGCAACATGCTGTCTAAGTGGGTATTGTAAAAGCCGCTGTATCGAGTTTTAGGGATAATAATGTCACCATCTAGCGGTTTGAGTTCGTCAACTAGCTCATAATCCCAGCTGCCTTTCGCTAACAACGTCCCCATTAGTTCAGGCTGCTTGCGCATAGTTTTTAGCGCGTTAGATTTGTACCAGTTAGGCGAGCCTGGTCCTCCAGCTTCTGTATATTCTTTATCCCAACCGTTTTGAAGAAAGACGATGGGTATGCCCACTGCTCTCGCCGCTACAATAGCTTTAGCCGTTTGGGCAATCACCCGCCCAGTGCTAGAAATATCAAAACCAGCTTTATCTAAATATCCGTTTTTACTGGCATAAGCGTTTTGCATATCCACTACAATTAGCGCTGTTTCTTTGATATTTAGCGCTAGAGGTTCTGGTTTAGCAGACAAAATCACTTCGTTTGGCATATCACCTTTGCAATAACCCGCCACTGCGTATTCAACAACCTTTGACATTAGACCACCGCTGCTGCTGCTGTTAAGTGCTGTCGTGATGTCATTAAAGGTTGAATCTTTTGACCGAAGTCATCCATGCCCTGAATAAACTCATCAAAGGTCAGCAGTACCCCTTCACAACCGGGCACAGTATCAATTTCATCCAGCATAGCTGCGACAGAAGCGAAAGAACCAACCAGTGTACCCATATTCAAGTTCACGGCTGAAGTTGGGTCAGTCATGTCACGAATGTTGGTATCTTTGCCTGATTTTTTGTCGACTGCGCCTTGATTCGTCATCCAATCCAAGGCGCTTTGATCTTTACCCTCTTTGTACATTTCCCACTTGGCCATGGCTTTTTCATCAGTTTCATCTGCAATGACCATAATAAGCACCACTGAACCTACGTCACGACCGGCCTTCTGAGCTACTGATATTAAACGCTCTGACGTAGGTGCAAATGCAGTTGGCGTATTAACGCCTTTACCAAAACAAAAATTGTAATCGGCATGCTGGGCTGAAAACTCCATACCTGCTGTACTTTGACCAGCACAGATAATAGGGATCTTCTTCTGAGGCATAGGCAGCATGCGGCAGTCGTCCATTTGGAAATGTTCGCCTTTAAAATCACTTTTCCCGGTTTCCCATAACTCTTTACATACTTTTATATATTCCCCTAGGTACTCGTAACGATTTGAGAAAAACTCATCGCCAGGCCACATACCCATTTGTGAATACTCAGGGCGCTGCCAACCCGTTATCAGATTTACCCCAAAACGTCCACCAGAAATAGAATCAATGGTGGTGGCCATACGAGCCATAATAGCGGGCGGCGTGACCAACGTAGCAGCAGTTGCATATAATTTTATTTTCTTCGTCACTGCCGCTAAACCCGCCATAAGGGTAAAAGATTCTAGGTTGTAGTCCCAAAATTCGGTCTGCCCACCGAATCCGCGTAACTTGATCATAGAAAGTGCAAAGTCCAAGTCATAATGCTCAGCTTTTTGCACAATTTCTTTGTTCAAATCAAAGGTGGGTTTGTATTGTGGTGATGTTTTAGAAATCAGCCAGCCATTGTTGCCAATTGGAATAAATACGCCTACGTCCATTATCGCCTCACTTTTATTTTTTACTGCCAACAGACATATTATGTCGTTGGAGATGTTAAATGATGAGTGACAAATAAAACCTTGCAAACTCAATCACGCTTAATCATGACTTAGCATAAACCAGACCAATCATATAAAAATCATTATATACAATAACTTATGTGAAAAAATAATCCAAAACAGACCGTTTAGTCCATGCTGGAGCATTAAGTTTGTGCACGTTTGCGCAAAAATGATGCAACACTAAATAAACGGCCAGGTTGAAGCACAGTGCACGTTGAAGTTGAATAAACTAGATAAATAAAGGAGGAGGTTTTACACTTGTGTCATAAGTAGTCAGTAATTAGATGAAAACACCTTTGGTTAAAATAAAAACAACAAAACAAAAATCAACCAGAAAGTTAAGCCCAAGCGCCGAAAGAAGACGTGATCAGGCTCAGCAGAATAAGCGTAAAATTATTATGCACGCTGCGCTAAATTTGTTTTCACGCAGCGGCGTGCACGGCACCAGCGTCGAACAGGTAGCAGATAAAGCTGACGTTTCTAAAACCAACTTGTTATATTATTTTAGTAGCAAAGAACAGCTCTATTTAGAGGTAATAAAGCAGCTTTTAGACGTCTGGCTTCAACCTTTACAGGGTTTTAGCGTCGAGCAGGATCCCATCCAGACCATTAGCAATTATATAAAAACCAAGCTTGAGCTATCCAGAGACAACCCAGCTGAGTCACGTTTATTTTGTATGGAAATGGTGCAAGGCGCGCCTTTACTATTCAATGAACTTAATTCACCATTGCGGGCACTGGTTGAGTCAAAAGTACACGTTATTAATGCATGGATTAAATTAGGTAAACTAGCTCCTGTAGACCCATACCATCTGATATTTTCAATCTGGGCTACCACTCAGCACTATGCAGATTTTCGTATACAAGTGGAAGCGGTCACCGGCAAGACCCTCGACGATCCAGATTTTTTTGCCACTACCTTAAAGAATCTACAAAGCATTATTCTTAATGGTGTACGCCCGATTAAATAACGAACAGACATCGATGTAACGTGAGGACGTTTTACTGTGCCACAATGGGTGTAAAAACTAGCTCTTTGTTGTTTAAGACCAATCAGATAAATCAAGCTCATACACAAAAAAATCACATGAATGCATACCCAAAAGCCTAGGCTTTTAACAATCGCAATAAAACGAAGTAAAACCTGCTTCCGAGCACAAGCGAGTTAACATGCAAGAATTAACAAGCCACCCATTGTAAATACTTGGTCGAATTACAACGGGTGATGTATTAGAAATTGATTTATTGCCTTTATTTTGAAGGCTTAAAAATTTCTTTTGACCGTTACCCCAGCAGTTCTGGGTTTAGCATAAGAAATTTGTGTCGTGCCGTAGAAACCTGTTACATCAAAACCAATCAAAGCATGGTCAGAATCAGTCAGGTTGTCTACATAGGCAAACACACTCCATTTGTCTTCGTTATCAGTCCAAGCTAGATTGGCATCCGCTTTAAAGTGACTGTCAATCCTATGTGCAGTGAAATTTCTAGCATTATGGAATGTATGAGATTGATAAGAACCACTTACTTGTACCGCAACATTACCGCTTTGAATATCCCAATTGTAACGAACAAGACCTGAAGCTTGTAATTTAGGTGTGTATGGAGGAGTCGTATCTTTAAAGACGCCAGAAGCCACTTCAAGGTTTTCAACTTTTGCATCGACATAAGACATGCCAAACATGATGTCTAATCCCTCACCAGCGTTGAGAAATATCTCTACTTCTGCACCCGTAAAATTCGCTTGTTCATTAAATACTACCCCAGCGTTATTTACCCATGAAAAAGACTGATAGTCTGAATAATCATAGTGAAATAAACTACCATTTATCTGCACCTTACCTTCGTTTAACGTATGTTTTGTGCCCGCTTCATAAGAAACTAATACTTCAGGTTTATAACGACTAAATCCACCAAATAAGGGAGCATTAAAACTACCTGCTTTTACCCCGCGATTGATACCAGCATAATAAAGGGTGTCAGTATTGGGAGAATAGTCGAGTTGTATTTTAGCTGACCATAAATTTTGATCATTATCTAAATATGCTTCTTCAAACAACACTCCGTTTAAGTCAACTTCAATGATTCGGTCATTAGTATTCGCATTTGAAAAAACTAGACCGTCTAAACTTTTGTTTTCTTTGATGACACGTGCACCAGCAACCAAAATTAAAGAGTCGGATAAGTAATAATCTATTTGTCCAAATAATGACAAAGAGTCAGTACTTATGTCAGCTAAGGTATTGACCTCTTCACCAGCAAGAAAACCTGCCGAAGGAGAAGCAGCAAGACCCTGAATATAATCTGTATCAATCCCTAAATAATAAAGACCACTTACCCAGCTAAGAGAATCACTTTCACCAGAAAAACGAAACTCCTGACTAATTTGATCTATGTCTCCGTCTGATTGAAAAATCAGCTCAGGAGAGGCTGTTTGATCGGAGTCGAGTCCAACAACCCGAGTAAATTTCTTGTAATCGGTAATGGAGACTAATTGCATAAAATCAAAGTCATAATTAACAGTTGCCATTAAACCTTTTGATTCAATTTTGTTTTGATCATCAAAAGCGAAATCTTTATTAACTTTATTACCGCTGCCATCTGGGTCGAAGTTACCATTAAAGTCGCCACCTTGGACAGGGCGTAGCGGATCACCGTTAAAATTGGCGTCAACACATTGACCTAACTGAATCTTGTCACATCCAAGAGGATCATCCGCAGCAAAAATAACATCGATAATGTTGCCGTTTTCGTCAGCAATTTCAGTGGTATTAACGACTTGATAGGGGCCTTCACTTTTTGTCGTTTTAGCCCAATTTGCGTTAAACAACACTGAGCCATTGTCATTAATATCAAACTCAATTTGACCACGAATAGCTTGAGTATCGTCATTGTAACCATCTTCGCCGCCCCCTACTGAACCCTCTCGAGTATCAGGTTCAGAACCATCCTGATAAATGTTTTCTAAAATTTCACCCTGTTGATTAGATAAAATTGAAATACGCCCCCTCACAGAATCTGAAAGACTGCCAGAAAGAGCGCCTTCTAAGCGAAATTGCTCAAAACTGGCAGCAGTAAACTCTGCATAACCTTCTGTTTCATCACTAGGTTTGGCGGTGATGGTGTTGACTAATCCACCTGTGGCGTTGCGTCCAAATAGTGTACCTTGCGGACCTTTTAAAATTTCTACCCGTGCTAAATCAAATATGCCAAAGGTTTGCGCTTGTGTGCTAGCCAAATATCCACCATCGACATACACCGCCACCGGTGCCTCAGCAATATCCGCATAATCATTTTGTACTACACCCCGAATATTGAAGATGGCTCGCTGACCACCAATATCACCCGCCAGCGATACCCCCGGCGTAAATGCGATTAAATCGATACTATCGTCAAACCCAAGCTTATCCATTTGTTCACCACTAAACGCGGTAACAGCAATGCTCACATCATTTAGGTATTGTTCTCTTTTTTGCGCGGTGATAAGGATTTGCTCAAAAACGCCCGGTGAAGAAGCAACTTCCTCAGGAGTATTTAACTCTTGTGCTTGTGAAAGTGCCGTGATGACTGCCAGCGGCAATAAACTTAATTTAAGTGTTAATGTGTGTTTTTTTATCATTTTTATTCCCCTGTTTTATCGTTATAAATGTCAAACTCAATCGCCCACGCTTCCCCCTTATCCGATAAAAAAATCGAATAAAGAACTAACGGTTTTCTATTACATGGTAATTTTTTAGATATATTTGCTTGTTCTAACGCCCATCGCTGATGAAGTGACTACTGCCTTTTTAAGCAGTAATAAAGCGTTGCGCCGAGGATTGAACCTGTAAACCAGCCATAGTCATAAAACCAATTCAGATACCCCGTTGTTAAAGTGAATATGGTCAGTGCTACTGGGATAAGAAACGCTGCCATTCCTTGATAATTAACGTCCGCATAGCGCCCACCTCGTTGGTAGAGAGACACCAAATCTAACTGTTGTTTATTGATCACAAAATAATCAACAATCATGATCCCCGCGATAGGGCCTAACAAACTTGAATATCCCATCAGCCAGTTTGAATAAATCGCTTCAACGCTTACATCGGAGTCAACCCAATGCATTTTTTTCAATAACTCCCAACTCATCATTAGCAGAGCAATTAACCCGCTCAGTAATACGCCACGTTTTTCACTAATAAATTTTGGAGCAAGGTTTTGAAAATCATTGGTGGGAGACACAATATTTGCGGCACTGTTGGTTGAAAGTGTGGCAATAATAATTAAGATCATGGCAATGGCGACAACCATTGGGTTGCCAACTTTACCGATAAGATTGATTGGGTCGGTGATTGTTTCACCCACCAGCACTGTGGATGCGGATGTAAGTATTACACCCAGAGAGGCAAAAAATAACATGGTTAACGGGAGCCCTACTACCTGGCCCACAATCTGATCTTTTTGTGATTTTACATAACGGCTAAAGTCTGGAATATTTAAGCTCAAAGTAGCCCAAAAACCTACCATGGC
>NZ_CAJXPA010000134.1 GCF_913058035.1 uncultured Paraglaciecola sp.
CGATGAAATAATTAATAATGGCGGTAATGAACCCGCCATTGTTCCCTTGGATTTAAAAGGAGCAACGGCAAAACATTATCGTGATATGGCTAGCACTATAAATGACCAATTTGGTTGTTTAGACGGCTTGTTACATAACGCCAGTATGTTGGGGCATTTAGGACCTTTTGCGCAGATTAGCGAGCAAGATTGGCAAGATGTATTTCAGGTTAATGTAACCAGTCAGTTTTTGATGACTCAAGCGTTATTACCAACTTTAAAAAAGGCTCTTCACTCTTCGGTTATATTCACAACATCGAGTGTTGGATTAAAGGGAAAAGCATACTGGGGACCCTACTCCATTTCTAAGTTTGCTACTCAAGGCATGATGCAGATTTTAGCTGATGAATATGAAAATAGTAATATTCGATTTAACTGTATTAACCCTGGTGCAACAAAAACGGCTATGCGAGCAAAAGCGTTTCCAGCAGAAAATTCTAATAGTTTAAAAACAGCAAAAGAGGTAATGACGTTGTATTTATACTTGATGGATATGCAATCAAGCAAGGAAAATGGTCAGACATTCGATTCTCAACCTAAGTAAATAACTGAGGCAGCTTAACTAAGGCTTCATACCAAGATAATCACATCAGACAGCAGATTAAGTTCAAGTAATAAAAAAACCGGACGTGAAACGTCCAGTTTTTTTTATTACTTCAGTAAAGTTTTTTTAACCTTGATCCATTTTAGCCCAAGTGTCTCTTAAGCCTACTGCGCGATTAAACACTAACTTCTCACCCTGGCTGTCTTTGTCCTTACAAAAATACCCCGTTCTTTCGAATTGAACTGGCATACCAACTTCAATATCTATAAGACTGGGTTCAACTATTCCTTGTTTAACGACTAAAGACTCTTCATTGATACACGCTAGTAAGTCTTCTTCTGCCGCCGGATTAGGGACTTTAAACAATCTATCGTATAAACGTATTTCAGCTTTGACACCGTGTGAGGCAGACACCCAGTGAATAACACCCTTAGCTTTTCGCCCATCAGCAGGATCTTTACCTAAGGTGTCTTTATCGTAGCTGCAATAAACAGTAGTAACATTGCCTTGGTCGTCTTTTTCAACTCGTTCAGCTTTGATCACATAAGCGTTTCTTAAACGTACTTCTTTACCTAATACCAAACGTTTGAACTTTTTGTTAGCTTCTTCTCTAAAATCTTCTGCTTCAATATAGATTTCTTTGCTAAAGGGTACATTTCTGAAACCCATCGATTCATCGGTTGGGTGGTTTGGCGTGGTTAGATTTTTGACATCATCACCTTCGTAGTTTTCAATTACCAGTTTAAGTGGTTTAAGCACCGCCATTGCTCTACTTGCGTCAGTGTTTAACTCTTCTCTTAAACAAGCTTCAAGCATGGACATTTCTACCATGTTGTCCATTTTGGTAACACCAATACGTTTGCAAAATTCTCGAACAGAAGCTGATGTGTAACCTCTTCGGCGCAAGCCTGCAACCGTCGGCATGCGTGGGTCATCCCAACCGTTGACTTGATTTTCTTCAACTAATTGTATTAATTTTCGTTTACTCAGTACTGTATATTCAAGATTCAATCTTGAAAATTCGTATTGATGTGGTGTGGTATCAATAGTGATATTATTTAGTACCCAATCATATAAACGCCTATTGTCTTGGAACTCCAACGTGCATAAAGAGTGGGTAATGCCTTCAATCGCATCAGAAATACAGTGAGTAAAGTCGTACATTGGATAAATGCACCACTTGTCACCAGTTTGATGATGGTGAGCAAATCTGACTCTGTATAATGCAGGGTCTCGCATGCACATGAAGGCTGAACTCATATCTATTTTAGCTCTGAGCAGACACTGACCTTCTTTAAAATCACCACTTCGCATTTTTTCAAATAAGGCTAAGTTTTCACTAATCGAAGAGTCTCTGAAAGTACTATTTTTACCAGGTTCTTTTAAGGTTCCGCGAAGTTCACGCATCTGTTCTTGACTTGAAAAATCTACGTATGCTAAACCTTTGTTAATTAATTCAATTGCAAAATCATAGAGCTGGTCAAAGTAATTGGACGAATAACGTACATCACCATCCCATTCAAAACCTAGCCAAGACACGTCTTGTTGAATAGCGTTAACGTAATCAATATCCTCTTTTTCTGGGTTAGTGTCGTCAAATCTAAGGTTACATTGACCTTGATAATCTTGGGCAATACCAAAATTAAGACAAATAGACTTCGCATGACCAATGTGAAGATAACCGTTAGGCTCTGGCGGAAAGCGCGTTTGGATCTTTGTATGCAAACCTTCGTTAATATCTTTGTCTATGATTTGACGAATAAAATTGGTCGGACGACTGTCGGCCTCGGCCATTAATGTACCCTCTTGATAAAACTTGCGAATAATAAAATACATTATACCAGTATCAAATATCAAGATAATGGTTTTTACCGGTGTTATTACTGTTTTTATGAAGTGCAAAGCTGATTAATTAATAAGTACCTAACAGGTACTGAGTAAAAATCGTTGCAAGTTGTGTTAACGACAAGACATTACTTATATAAACAATCTAGGCATTGTTTAAAGTGACGTGGATACTGCTATATTCCTGCGCTCTGATAAGAAATATCTGTATTATTTTACTCATGACATGCCCGCGGATACACAATGATTGATTGATTGGTAAGTTGCTGAGATAAATATAACCTAAAAAACAAGCATGCGTTCATAAGGCTCAATAAAGTCAATAAAGAGAGCTCAATAAAGAGGCCTCAATAAAAATTATGCTTGGCTTTTACTCAAACGATATCATCTGCTATCGCTCACAAAATCAATAGTCTACAGCTAGGTATACTTATTAATCGGTGCTACTTTCCAAAGATCGACGAGATTGTTGTTACCAGTATTAGGATTTTATATGCATCTAACATTGGTTGTTTTAAGGCAAAAAAGATTTGCTCCCTAAGCTCTAAAACCTATATTTGAAACTGGTAACAATTATAAGTAGAAAGAACAGATATTATGTTGATTCCAAAAAAGCAGTTACTAATGCATATGTAACCACATTAATTAGGAACACCAGCATGATTAACTATTGGCAATAATGCAGACGAAAGTAACTTTTCTCGTAACCAGTCAGGCACTAATGTTTTTTGATAGTTTTGGGTATCGACCATCACGTATGTCATGCTACTTTTAGCAATCAATTTTTGAGAAATATAATCGTTGATCGATATCTCAAAACCATAAGAGGTATTACCCAGCTTTGTTGATGTTACAGAAATTGCCAAAACGTCATCAAACTTTGCAGATGAATGCCAATCAATATGTAAACTGACCACTTGATTATCTAAACCTTGATCAAGTAAATATTGAAAACCACCCACTGCTTCTCTAAAATACTCAGTCATAGCAATATCGATATAGTCCGCATATCGAGCGTTAAATACTACTTGCTGAGCATCACATTCACCATACCGCACTCTTAACAATAAAGTGAAATGTTCTGATAACGTTTTTATTTGCTGCATAATGATCCTTAGTGAAGCCGAGGCTTATCCTCTAATTCTGTGGAGGCATCAACTTCCCATTCATCTCCAATTTCAATATTATTTTCCGAACTATCCTGTTCCCATTCATAACGTTTTACCGCTGGTTTTGGGTCGCTATTTCGCCATATTAAAGCGGCAACTACACCTGCTAAGGCACCAAAAAAATGATACTCGAAGGATATTCCTTCTTCTCTAGGAAAGATGGTCATTGTCATACCGCCGTATAATAGAAATGCAATCATCATGATGGCCACTGAACTTTTATCACGGCGAAATATACTAGCGACAAACAAAAAGAAAAATAAACCATGGGTAATACCACTAGCACCAATGTGGTTAGCTTGACGGGCAAATATCCACACCCCAATACCTGACAAAATCCAGACTAGACATAACACTTTCCACCATGATTTCGGATATCCGTAATACAAGAAGCTAGCTAAAATAAGGATCGCAAAGGTGTTATTAAAAATATGCTCCAAAGAACCATGCACCAAAGGAGCCGTAATTATGCCTAATATTCCCATCAAGTCTAAGGGCACTAGTCCCATAAAAGATAAATTTAAACCAAATAATATCTCAGCCGACTTGAGGCACCACAAACTGGTAACAGCAATGATAGAATAGAGGATACTTCTGGATAATCGTTTATTTTGATTCATAAGATATATATTGGGTAAAGTTTGTAATTTTAAAGAGGCAAAAATAAAACGATAATATAATTTTATTTTATCTGAATGGGTACGCATCGTTATCAAAAAAAAAGTAACATATGTAGACCACATACTTATTATAACGAATAGCAAAGTGGTATATTTTTTACTCGACCTACTAAATAGGACTAGTTGATAAGTTCTAAAAATGCGCTGCATTTCTCATTATATTTACGGCAGCATTAATTATGACTATCCAATTATTGCGTATATTTAGCATCATGTTTTTGTTTGCACTGAGTGACTAAAAATTTCGAATTATCTAACTATTATTTTTATATGTTATTGGACGTAACATTTGTATTACATTTCGACATAATCCAGTCAGATTATCGGGATCAATGGATTAATTATTCAGATGCCATTTTATCGTTCTATTTAGTTTTTTTTATTATCAAATTAATATATGCAGGCTTATAAAATAAATGAGCTATAAAATACATGTATACAACCAGACTAAGTAATGTGAATGAGTCATGATTTACACGCAATTGATATTGCTTATACATCAAATAGTTCAAACGGTCGCAGCTAAGGAATAAAGCCAAGTGTCACTAATTATTTTGCGACATTGAATTGAATAATCCATCCTATAAACAATCATAAATTGTCTAAATTCAAAAATTTTAAGCCGAATAAGTGTCACTATTTGAAAAAATAATGCGTTGTAGTTGTTATGTGATCCTCTATGGACAAAAAACGCGTAATGAATGCACATAAAATGATTTAAATTTATTATCAATTTCCAGCTGTGCGGTACCTAAATCTGGATTCTGACTACTATTTAATTTTGCATTTTAATTATTTTGAAATTTCATTTATGAATTTTTTGTAGCTTAAGTCATACGAATTTGTGCTGACATCACAGAAAACGTGATGTTGTTATTATTAGTACATACTTGTTTAATTGAATCGTATTTACTTAACACTTTTCATTTGTAAACTTCATCATTATGTTACGGCTAGACTCATATTTCCAAATGAGATTAGCCCATAGGTATGAGTTTTTTCGAGTAATCACGCTGAGGACTTAATTATTCAATACTGGAGGATGTATACATAGTTTATTTTTAAATATTTTTAAATAACTAAGCGTTAACACAAATTAGTTTAAAAATGATGCTCTCCAATTGGCGAGTATCATCACTAATAGTGCCATGATTTAACCCCATATAGACATTCGTCTTTAGGGTATTAACCCTTTTTATTATTGGAGATTGTTACCATGAAAGATGCCCTTGAGTCTTCTTCACCAGCACTCAACAACGACCCGCTGAGTAAACACCATACTCCTTCGGGGTTTTCTGACCGTTTTGCATTCAATTTGACCAAGATGCTACGTTTTTTTGCAGACCTATTTTTTAATAAGCGTTATGGTCACCGCGCAGTAGTATTGGAAACAGTTGCAGCAGTACCTGGAATGGTTGCCGGAATGTTACGTCACATGCGCTCACTACGTCGAATGGAAGACGATAGAGAAGCAATCCATACACTTTTGGAAGAAGCTGAAAATGAACGCATGCACTTGTTTACGTTTGTTCAAATTGCCCAGCCAAGTTTTTTAGAAAGAATGCTTATTTTGTTGGCCCAAGGTGTGTTTTTCTTTAGTTTTTTGATTTTATATGTTGTCTCTGGACGAACAGCACATCGACTCGTAGGTTATTTTGAAGAAGAAGCAGTGTATAGCTACAGCGAATACTTAGCCGAGGTAGACAGTGGTCGCTTAGAGAATGTCCCCGCTCCAGCGATTGCGATTGATTATTGGAAACTTGCTGCCAATGCAACTCTGCGGGATGTCATTATAGCGGTCAGAAACGATGAGGCAGGTCACCGAGATGCTAATCATCAATTTGCCGATAATTTTAACCCTGAAAAACCTATCAAAGGTGTGAAGACATTTGATAGTTAGAATCTTAAATTGTAATTAATATTGTAAAGTAGCCAAGGATGGCGACGCTTTGAAACAATTTTCACTTATTTGACTAATTATTAAAATCATAGGCTCAAAACTTGGTACTTAACCTGACAAAAGTAATTTAAGATCCTCTGGCGTATCAACATCAAGTGCCGCTTCTGGCATAGTTAAACTAATAAGTTTTTGTGAGTATTGCTTGAGTAATACTTTTGCGCCTTTATCACCTGTTAATTGCCTTAACTCACAGAAGTAATCTTTTGGGAATATCACTGGGGCCCCTAACCCGCCGTTATATTGTGCAGCAATAATTTGACCCTGGTGATTTTTGGATTCATCTAGTAAATGACTAATCATAGATTGACTGATTGCGACTTGGTCAGCTAAACCAATTAGCACATGAGATGTGTCAACAGCAACATTGTGTATAGATTGAGCTAAAACATAACCCATTCCGTTTAACCATAAGTCAACAACATACTTATTCACGTTATTCGGCAGCACCTGAGTAATTAACGCAGCATTTGAACCTAATACAACACATCCATTCGATATGCCGTTTAACCATTTTTCACCTCGACGATACTGTGACAAACAATGACAAATCATCGGTTGTCCACCAATGTCTGCAAGTTGTTTGATGCCGCCGAAACGTTTACTTTGTCCCGCGGCTAACATTAACAGTTCGGTTTTCATTGTTTCAACACACCACTTATAGATAAACCATCTGCTTTTTCTAACACTGCATGTGCCTCTGAAATCATAGACAAAGCGATAGATTCAGGTAATTCGCCACCTAATCGAAAACCTACTGGGTTTGCCAAAGGTTTAGTCAAATTATCTCTACTTAGCTTTGCAATATCCAATACTCTATCAGTGCGATGAATAGGTCCAAGTAAACCTACATACTTAGCGCTGCTGTTTTGAACTAATGCCAGTGCTGCGGCATCCAATTTTATATTATGTGTCAGTATCAATGCAGCATCTATCTGACTAAGCCAAGTTGCGTCACACAGTTCGTCTAGCGATTGACGAATAATCTCACTGGCCTTGGAGAAAAACTCTACTTTTGCATAACCTACACGTGGGTCGACAAGCAATACTTGCCATCCCAGTTCTGCCGCTATCGACACAACTGGCTTTGCATCAACACCTGCACCAAATACAACAAGTAAAGGCGCAGGGCTAAGTTGTTGTACAAAAATATCAACTCCTGCATTGGATTGTATCTTTGCTGAAGGATTGTGCAGTACGTCTGACACAGGCAGCACTTTATTGTTTGGCATACCTTCATCAATTTGTTGTTGATATTCCACTTTTTGTCTTAGCTCTAAATAACGACTCATCTCATCAAGTTTTAGATAGTCATTATCGGCATGAACCGGTTGCAACAAAATTTTAACCATACCACCACAACCAATACCTAGTTGCCAAGCAAGGTCTTCTTCTTCACGCATATCGTATTCGATAATACGATTCTGCAGATTGTCCCAGCAACGTCGAGCTTGACGCATAATGTCAGACTCTAAACACCCGCCACTCAACAATCCAAAATATTGCCCCATGTCATTTATCAACATCATGGCCCCTGCTTTTCGGTAAGAAGAACCGTCAGTTTGTATAATAGTGGCTAAGACCCACAAATGTTTATCTCTGTCTTCAGACCAGTAAGTGAGTAACTGGGTGATCCTATTTGCCATATAAATTATTCTGCCATTTTTTTAATAAAAGGAACTTTCGGTTTGCGCAAATCAATCACTAAGGTTTCAGAGATTTTATCATGAATAGCTTGACGGTTAGGATCCCAAAAAACCTGTAAAAATCCCATAAGCCCTGTTGCTAAACCTGCTGCGTATCCACCGTAACGGCCAAAGCTCTCCCACAGGTTTAAGGGACAATTATCGAGTTTAATCACTTTAACACCCAACAACTTTTTGCCCGGTGTTTGCCCTTTCCACCATGCGGTAAATATACTAAAATAAAACGCCGCCCAACCTAAGCCTAAGCCTAACTCCTCCATTACGTTTTCTAACCAATTAATAAAGCCGTTAGATTGGGTATAAGGTTTGTTATTTTTTTGATTGTGACTGTCTGACACTAAAGATAGCGGCTTATCGTTGATTTTGACTATTTTTTTTGATTCAACAAAATGTTGCAATTGGGTAGTTAACTTAGTTTGTTGTTGTGCAGATAAAATTTCTGTCACTGATTTTAAATAAAGTTCCAATGCCTTATCGACAATATCTTTATCAAGACCAACAATGTCTTCTACAAGCTGTTGACCTAGTGTTTGAACACAATCGAATGCAGGTTTACACTCGCCCTGAATAACTTGTTGTTTCATCTTTTTAGTATCTGACACATATGTTGCAGTTAAAGCAATTAACTCTAATCCACCAGAAGTATCGTCAATACTAACGAAATTATCGGGCAAGACTTCATCTGGAGTATGCTTGTCATTAATCTCATCAAAAATACCTACCGCCACAATAAATAACAATAAAGTGACAAGCAACCGCAAGAAAATCCGACCGGCATTAAAACGTTTTTTAGTTTTTAAGCGATTACCAGCTTTAAAAAATGTCCAAGCAGCGATGGCAGCCAATACCAAACTGCTGATTTGAGTCAGTAAAGCGATACAAAACAAGTCTATTAACATTCCAAGACAACGACGAAATGGCGCAGCAAGTGGTGTTCCCAACAAATCGTCCGCCACAAAAAATGCATATGGCGTGACAATTTGTCGGGTTTCTTTGTGACTTAAAGTCTCGTTTTCATGACTAAGACCTATACTCTCAGACTCTAAGCCAGCATCTAATTGACTATCAGTTTGACTAGATTGTGAAGATGTATATTTATCCATAATTGTCTATTTTAACCGCTTCTTTTGGTTAGACTTTTTATTCCCTCTCCTATTCCATCTAGCGTGAGGGGAAACATTCTGTCGGTCATTATCTCTTTCATTATGCTAACTGAAGCGTAATAATTCCAGTACTGACTTAACTGAGGGTTAAGCCATATCGCATGTTCAAAGTGATGCAGCAAGCGTCGCATCCAAACAGAACCGGCTTCTTCATTCCAGTGTTCTACACTCCCGCCTGGATAGGTAATTTCATAAGGCCCCATAGTTGCATCACCTACAAATATTAGTTTGTAGTCAGCGCCATATTTATGAATGACGTTAGCAAGGGGTATAATTTCTCTGTCACGTCTTTTATTGTCTTTCCAGACACCTTCGTATATACAATTATGAAAATAAAAGTATTCAAGATGTTTGAACTCAGTATGCACTGCTGAAAACAGTTCTTCACATTCTTTGATATGCGCATCCATCGAACCACCAACGTCAAAAAACATCAACACTTTTACTGCGTTGTGACGCTCTTTAACCATATGTATGTCTAAAAACCCAGCATTTTTTGCTGTAGCACCAATGGTGGTAGGAATATCTAGTTCTTCAGTGGCTCCTGTTCGGGCAAACTTACGTAATTTGCGCAGCGCAACTTTAATGTTGCGGGTGCCTAGCTCAACATCACCGGCGAGGTTTTTAAATTCTCGCTTATCCCAAACTTTAGCAGCTGAGAAATTACGGTTGCCCTGTTGGCCTATACGAACTCCCTCGGGATTATAACCATTCGCGCCAAAAGGTGATGTACCCCCTGTACCAATCCATTTATTTCCTCCTTGATGACGCTTTTCTTGTTCTGCCAGACGTTCCTTCAGTGTTTTCATCAACTCTTCAAGGCCACCCAAAGCTTTTATCTGAGCTTTTTCTTCTTCGCTAAAATGGCGCTCTAAAGCATTTTTAAGCCATTCTTCTGGAATGTCCTTTCCAAACAAGTCAATACTTTGTACCCCCTCAAAATAATCTGCAAAAGCACGATCAAATTTATCAAATTGACTTTCATCTTTGACCATGATTATTTTTGATAAAAAATAAAAATCGTCAATGCTGGCAAATATCACGCATTTTTCTAACGCGTTAAGCAGGTCAAGAAGCTCTCTTAGACTCACTGATAAGCGGTATTCTCTGAGTTTAAAAAAGAAGTCAACCAACATTAACGACGCGCCATAAAGACCAGTTTTTCGAATAGGTGAATATCTTGTTCATTTTTTAGTAATGCACCGTATAGCGGTGGAATACTTTTTTTGCCATCTTTATTTTGTAACGCTTCTGCTGGAATATCTTCAGCTACCAATAATTTCAACCAATCTAATAATTCTGAGGTAGATGGCTTTTTACGAAGCCCGGGCACGTCACGCAAATCAAAAAATGATTGTAAGGCTTGATTGAGTAATATTTTTTTAATTTCTGGAAAATGCACATCTACAATTTGACGCATTTCGTCAGCATCGGGGAATTGAATATAATGAAAGAAGCAGCGACGTAAAAAAGCGTCTGGTAATTCTTTCTCATTGTTCGATGTAATAATTACAATAGGGCGTTGTTTAGCTTTAACTAATTGTTGAGTTTCATAAACAAAAAACTCCATTTTATCAAGTTCTAACAACAAATCATTTGGAAACTCGATATCTGCTTTATCTATCTCATCAATTAGTAATATAGTACGTTTTTCTGCGTCAAATGCCTGCCACAACTTACCTTTGACAATATAGTTACCTATATCATGAACTTTTTCATCTCCAAGTTGCGAATCACGCAAGCGAGAGACTGCATCGTATTCGTATAAACCTTGCTGCGCTTTAGTGGTGGACTTAATATGCCATTGGATCAAATTAGCATCTAGACTTTTTGCTAGCTCTTCCGCCAGCATAGTCTTTCCTGTACCTGGCTCACCTTTAATCAGCAACGGTTTTTCTAAGGTAATAGCCGCGTTGACAGCAAGTTGCAACTCACGACTAGCAATATATTTTTCTGTTCCATTAAACGCCATGTAAAACCTCAAACCTTATTAACAATTGATTAACCATAAGATATAGCGAAAAAAGCTCTTTAAATGAAGCCTCCCACTCTTACCTCTTGAGTTGAATGTCTTTATGATAAAACAAATGCTGCGGCTATACGCATCAATAATATTTATATGGCCTATTGTTGTTTCATATATATATAAGAAACAGGCTCTATCAATAATCAATTCACGGTGTAACAATCAAGCTTACATCGTAAAGAAATAATATTAAGCAAGGAAACAACTATGCAAATATACGACGACCATACACTCGCAATTGGTAAAACTCCTTTGGTTAGGCTTAATCGTGTTACTGGTGGCAACGTTTACGCAAAAATCGAATCAAGAAATCCAAGTTTTAGTGTTAAATGCCGCATTGGTGCTAACATGATTTGGGACGCTGAAAAAAGAGGCATACTTAAACCGGGCAACGAAATTGTTGAAGCTACAAGTGGAAATACTGGTATCGCTCTAGCTTTTGTTGCCGCATCTAGAGGTTATAAGATCACCTTAACTATGCCTAGTTCTATGAGCTTAGAACGCCGTAAATTACTAAAAGCGATGGGGGCAAGCTTGGTCTTAACCGAAGCGCCTAAAGGTATGAAAGGTGCCATTGCTGCTGCTAATGAAATTGTTGCTTCTGATCCATCTAGATATATCCCTATGCATCAGTTCGAAAATCCAGCCAATCCTGAAATTCACGAAAAAACAACAGGACCAGAAATTTGGAATGATACGGATGGGAAGATTGACATATTTGTAGCTGGTGTTGGCACTGGTGGAACTATTACAGGTGTAAGCCGTTATATTAAAAAGACACAAGGAAAAGCTATCATTACTGTAGCTGTCGAACCCACTGACTCTCCGGTCATCACACAAGCAAAAGCAGGTCAAGATCTTACTCCCGGGCCACACAAGATTCAGGGTATAGGTGCAGGTTTTATTCCTGGTAACTTAGATTTAGATCTTATTGATGCGGTAGAGCAAGTGAGTAACGAAGATTGTATGGCAATGACATACCGCTTGATGAAAGAGGAAGGAATTTTAGCGGGTATATCTTCTGGTGCAGCTGTAGTAGCAGCCAAACGCTGGGCAGAAAAGCCCGAAAATGCTAATAAACATATAGTGGTTATCTTGGCCAGTGCAACAGAGCGTTACCTAAGCAGCCCTTTATTTGCAAATGAGTTTTCTGATTCAGAAAATATTCAGTAATTTTATAAATATCTAGTTTACATAAACAATATTTATATTTACTTCGATTAAAGAGGAAGGCAAAAGCCTCCCTCTTTTTTGATGGTTCAAAAAAAGAGAAGAAATAAAACTATGAGAGCAGGCTCAATTATTAATGTGGAATGTTCCATACTAAAAAACCTCTTAATTCTAATTTTTTCTGTTTTGCTAAGTGCATGTGAC
>NZ_CAJXPA010000135.1 GCF_913058035.1 uncultured Paraglaciecola sp.
GATTATAATATAGAATTTAATTACATATTTCTAATTGATTCACTTAAAGGGCTACCATCACTCACTATGATGAATGATACATGGATTAGGTTAGGAGTTTTCATTACCGTACTCGCTGGTATGATGCTATGGGAGAACCTGAGGCCAAATCGTCTATCGCCTGTGAGCAGAGCTGAACGCTGGTTGAGCAACTTTTCTATGGTTTTACTCGGTACAGTAGCGGCGAGACTGATGATACCCTCAGGCTTGGCAGCTATAGCTATATTCGCTCAAAATAATCACATTGGTTTGTGGAATCATGTTTCAACTAGTCTTTGGCTAAGCGTACTTATCACAGTATTAATATTTGATTGTTTAATTTACTGGCAACATCGAGTTTTTCATCGTATTCCGATGTTTTGGCGTGTACATAGAGTTCACCATGCAGATCCTCACCTCGACGCATCAACAGGATTACGTTTTCATCCTTTAGAAATAGCCCTGAGTTTACTGGTGAAAATTGTTGCCATACTGATAATAGGTGCCCCTGTATTGGCTATTTTGATTTTTGAAGTATTCCTTAATGCTACGTCTATTTTCAATCATAGCAATATCAAACTCCCTGTTAAAGTCGACAAATTATTAAGAACGTTAATCGTGACTCAAGCCATGCACCGTATTCATCACAGCCAAGTGGTGTATGAAACAGACAGTAATTTTGGTTTTAATCTATCTATTTGGGACAGGCTATTTGGTAGTTACACAGAAGAAGCAAAAACTGGTGACGATGGCATCAAATTGGGACTGAATGAGTATTCAAGTCCACAAACCAATACCAGTCTAAAAACTTTGTTGTTGATGCCTTTTCGACGAAAACACAGCTAATCAGTTGAATTAAGTGGTTAAACACCGCGAGGGTTTAAATTTTTTATTTTTATTAGATCCCATTAGGGCAGGTCGCAGATTTCCACTCACCAATAGTTTTAATATTATGTTGACTCATACCACCCATATCGGTATTTATTAGGCTTTCATGGCGCTTTGAGTTAATCGATTTTGTGCTAATAGTTACTTTTGTGGAGCCACTTGCACAAGTCATTACACCATTAAACACTTGGAGGGTACTTTTAATCACTTGCAGCTCACAATCTGCACCTACAGATTTGAATGACGCCTTCATTTGCGCTGCCGGATCATCAAGTGTGTCTTGGGTAATACATTGCTTAATAACGGGTATCTTGATTTTACTTGACATCATTGCACCCGCAGCTGCTCTTTGTTCCAAAGGGATACTGTCTAGGATATCCTCAATATTTATCTGAGCTGTTATTTCCCAATAGCCTAACTCCATATCCAAAGGCACAATTTCAACATCTGCTTTAGCATGACTTACCACAATAATTAGCAATAACACCCATAATTTTTTCATGAAAATCCTATTTAGTTAAGTCCGTTAAGTGTTCGATAACCAGTCACAATTCTCACTCCAACAGTTATGCCACAAGCCGCAGTATAGACTAATGCGATAGGTACAAAGTGCTCTGGGAATAGACAAAATAAACACAACACCACTATGGTTTCGAAACCTTCGGCCAAACCTCCCATGTAATGCATGCTTTTATTGGGGTAATGCGGATTGTCGATATTATGTTTGCTGGCCATGATTGCAAAGGCTAAGAAGCAACTCCCCGTTGCAGTGAACGACAACATTAATAGGCTGCCTGCTATTGCGTTTTGTTCGGGGTGGCTAACGATAAAAGCAAAAACAATTGCCGAGTAAAATATAAAATCCAAACTAATATCTAAAAAACCGCCTGCATCACTAGTATGCGTTTGCCGAGCAACCGCCCCATCTAAACCATCACACAGCCTGTTGAGCAGTATCAGTATTAAAGCTAAGGTAAATTGTTGATTCATAATGGCGGGCACAGCCATTATCCCTAAAATAAAGCCAAAAATTGTTACTTGATCTGCCATGATGCCAAAACGAATCAAAGGTTTGGCTGCTAGTGCTAATGGGAGCCTGAGTATTTTGTTTAATAAGGGGTCAATCATCGATGATTCCTATTTCTTTTCACGATAATAATCAGCCAAACATAACTGCTTGGCTGATGAAGGAATGTCCTCTACATCATGAGACACCATTACAATGGGAATATTCTGGTCGGCCAACTGTTGAAATGCCCAATCCCCCATTTGTTCACGAGTACTGGGATCAAGTGCGGCAAAAGGTTCGTCAAGCAGCATCACTTGGGGTTGATTAGCCAAGGCTCTTATCAACCCCACTCGCGAACGTTCACCACCACTGAGATTCTGTGGATAACGAGCGGCAAGATGTGCTAAGTCGATTTGTTCGAGCATATTGAGTGCTTCTAAACGCCGCTGTTTATTTGAAAAAAACGATGAACTCTTAGGTAATGCAAAACAGATATTGTCTTGCACGTTTAAGTGAGGAAAGAGGTACACGTCCTGCATCAATAGACCCACACGTCTTTTTTCAATTGCCAAATCTGTGATATTAATACCCGATAGCATAATTTGTCCGCTAATATTCACATGTACAGGAATATTACCTAACAGCCAGTGAAGTAAGGTCGATTTTCCAATACCGCTGGGACCAGTGATCATCTGTAATTCACCTTTATCCACATATATATCTGGCAAGGTGATGCACCACTTTTTAGACTCGATTTGGCAATTAATAATGTCTAACACTGTCCTCTCCTATTTTGTCCCTTTCCATATTACTGCCTCCCATACTTCCTCGAAATCTACGGGTTAATAACGCCGCCAAAAAAAACGCCATAAAAGGCAAAAAAGATTGTAGTAACACATATAAAGCAATCAGGTCTTGCTGACTACCAGAAGCAATAGCGACGGCTTCAGTCGTAATAGTCGTTACTCGCCCTGCTCCTATCATCAAGGTAGGAATGTATTGAGCAATACTAACCGAAAATGCTATCGCAAAGGCGATGAAAATGACGGGTAGTAACAACCTAAATCTTACATACCACCAGCTCTGCCATGATGAATAACCAAAACTTGTGGCCAACAATCCATAGCGTGGTTCAACACTCTGAAACGGGCCTTTTAAAACCAAATATGCATAGGCAAACGTAAAGGGTAGGTGCGATAAAACAATCCAACCACTGTGGTAACCTCCTTGGGACCAAATATGCAGTATCTGCCAACCCAATACCATACTTAGCTGAGGTAAAATGATGGCTAGCAACCAATAATAGTCAGGCCAATATTTACCCTTTTGGCGCTGTAATTCTAATGCCAATAAAGCTATCGCAACACCAAATACGCCCGCAAATAATCCAATCAGTAATGAATTTTGTAACGGTAAGGCAAAAAACAGCCATTCGTCTTGCCATAACCGAAGACTTGACTGTGTTATGGCAAAACTATCACGATGTAAGTTAAAGCCAAACGACCACAAAACGAATATCACTACCATCAAAGCGGTCAGTACGCCCGTCATAGGTAACCAAGCTTTAAATACAGGATTAATGATACCAATATGAAAACGGCTACCATGTATTGCCATCGCCTTTAAAGCGATATGGGCAAGCTTTTCATGAGCATATAAAATGAATACCGACACAACTAAAAGTATCATTAGTAAAGCGTTAGCCCAAAAGGCTAACGCCTGATCGCCAACCGCAAAACTGGTTTGCCAACGATACACCGTTACCGCGAACAGCTCAGGGATATTAGGTCCCACTAACAAACTGACATCTACCACCGATAGGGTATAGGCCGTCGCAGCTAACAACGCCAAACGAGATTGTTTGAGTAATGCAGGGAACACTAAAAACCACCAGCAACGATAATTTTGGTAACCCAAAGCGTTACCCTGCAATAGCCAATATTTGATGGGTAATTGGCGACCAATCGCACTGAAAATCAATAGGAAGAAGGGGACTTCTTTTATGACTATGGCAATGATCAAGGTGGGTAAACCTTTGCGGGGCAACTCTGAATCCACAAAAAATACGCTACCGTCGCTAAATAAAAATACTAATCCTAAAGCGATAGCAAGATGCGGTAGGGATAAAAGTGGCGCAAGGTATTTTTCAATAGACTGTAAACGTCGACTTAGGTGGTATTGGCTATAAACCATAAACGCAATATACAAGGATATTAAAGTACTAAATATTGCGCTGAATAAAGTCATAAATACCGAAGTAGACAAACCTTGGTACCCTAAGAAAGACTCCAAATCAGAAAATGTAATTTGCTCATGTGGCCACAAACCAATAACAATACCTAATATTGGCAGTAATGAAATCAAACACACCAGCAACCATCCACTAGCGAGCGCTATTCTCCGTATTCGCGCTGTCGGCATCATCCCATTACCCGCCGTATCGTTGCTGCCATGCGTCCTCAATAAGAACATGCCATGAACTGTGAAGTTCGGGATGAGCAGGCATGATCGCTTTTTCATCGAACAAAGAATTAATCACGGAAGGGTCACCCCATACCCCTGTGAATTTTTCTTTCTGTGCTTTTTCACTCAACATAAAGTTAATCACCACTTTAGCTGCCTCTGGGCTAGGTGCCGATTTTGGGATAGCAAGATTATGGCTATTGGTGATCGCACCATCAGTAAAATAGCGTCTTTCGCTCGTCTCAGATATTTGCTGGGTACTCTTTTCTTTTAACCATTGATTAGGGTTAAAACTCACGGCCATCGAAAGGGCGCTTTGTTGATACAACAATAGTTGTTCAGCAGCCGAACTCGGAAATGCTTTTCCTTGTTGCCACAGATATGGGTGCAGTTGATCTAAGTATTGCCATAAAACGGGTAATAACTGCTCTTGAGCTGGCGCTGTGACCGACAAATATAAACGCGAGTCCGCATTGGTTAAGTCAACTAACAACTGTTTTAAAAAAGTGGTGCCATGGAATTCAGGCGGCCTAGGGTAAGTGATGGTTTGTAGATTATTTTTTGCAATAGTTAACAATGAATTTGCGTTGACTTGTGGCTGTTGAAACACCCCATCTTCAGCAATCAGGTTAAACTGTCCAATACCCCAAGGCACTTCAAAACCATCCATAGGCTCACCAAAATCGACAGTGATAGGTAAGCGATCAACCGCTAAAGAGGCAGTGTTAGGAATGGTTAACCATAAATTACCGAGCAAAAAGCCTTGCTGCTTCAAATATGCAAAATTCTCACCGTTAATCCACATCAAATCAATCGCACTAGTACGGCCATTTTCAGCTTTGAGTCGTGAGACGGGTTCAGAAGGATCAGTCACCTTCACGTGAATTAATTTTATTTGATATTGCTGAGCAATTTCTCTTGTTGCCCAACGTAAATATTCATTCACCGCCTTTGAACCGCCCCAAGCGTAGAGATATACCGACTGACCTTTTGCTACTTCTAAGGTTTGTTGCCACTGTGGATTATTTTTTTCAACAGTGGCGACAGACTTCACTACCACATCAGCATTGGCCGGAGCCGCAAATAGAGATAAAAAACATAATACAACTACGCTGTCCAAATATTTAGAAAGTAGAGATATCATTTAACCGCCAATCATAGTCTAAATAGCGAATATTAAAGTCTTGCTTTTGTAACCACGTCAGTTGTTGAGGAGAGTCGGCCATATCAGCCTGATACAACTTAACAAGGTCTTTAAGACTAGTAAAACCTTGTTGTCCCGTCTCAAAATCTTCACCATACCATTTGAAAATAGAAGAGAGATTTACACGGTTATCACTTAAGTTGATGGTGTTGCGCTGATCGTCGGATAAAAACTGACGCATTTGATCATCAAGCTGTTGACTTAATTGGTCTGCAACAAAAGCTTGGTCTCTCAGCGGTGGGCAACTCACTGCAGCACATACCAAAGCAGCATGTATGCGGGGGCGTTTAAACCATACACGGATCATATCGTGTTCAATATCATCTAAACTGTGTTTCTCCTCGAGCAGAGTAAAAAACGACTGTTTCCATGGGCTAGAAAAAAAACCGCCTAAATCTTTAATCGACTCAACCTTGCCGTTTTGAAACTTTCCATAATTCTGGTTAATTAGCTGCAAAGTAAAGGCATTGTATGCATTGATCAAAAAACTAAGTTGCTCATCGTCTGTCCATAACTTGTATTCGCTTTGTTTGACTGATGATAACGCAGCCAAATATCGGTTTAACTGTTCAGGCTGTTTATTCAGCAGTCCGTAATCGACCCGCGTTTGCCTCTTATTAGGCGACAATCGCACTACATCATTTAACACTTGATTAAACATTTGGTGCTGATGGTCAAAAGCCACCACGGAAGTTGAGCTCAGCATCAAACCCGCTGCCAATAAACAAGAGAGGATTTTTGAATTAACATCTTGGTTATCCATTATGAGCGGCGCCAGGTATGAAAACGCTCAACAAATGCCAACAACTTTTTAGGTGCATGGGCTTGTTTCCAGACTCCTGCTGCATTTTTATTTGCTTCTGCCATAGTTGGGTAAATATGAATAGTACCGAGCAATTTATTCATGCCTAAATTGTATTTCATGGCTAAAACAAATTCAGCTAATAACTCACCTGCATGAGCACCTACTATTGTGGCACCCATTATTTTATCTTTACCGGGCACAGTCAGTACTTTTACAAAACCACGAGCATGATCGTCTGCTAAAGCTCGGTCTAAACCACCGATATCATAACGTGTCACTTCATATGCTAAGTTTTGCTCCTGCGCAGCGGTTTCATTTAAGCCTACCGTAGCTATTTCTGGTTCAGTAAATGTGGCCCAAGGTATAACACGGTAATCCACTTTGAATGTTTTAAAGGGTCTAAACAGTGCATTTACCGCCGCGAACCAAGCCTGATGTGCTGCTGTATGGGTAAATTGGTAAGGCCCCGCCACATCACCTGCAGCCAAAATATTGGGATACTTAGTTTGTAATAATTCATTGGTCACAACAGTGCGATTAGTTTCGATACCTAACTTTTCTAAACCAAACCCAGTTAAGTTAGCTTGTCGTCCCACAGCAATGAGTATTTCATCGAAGGGCAGTTTTTCTTGCTCACCATCTTTTTCAAGCACAATAAACTTGTCGTCAGCTATCTTTTCAATCGCAATAGCTTTGGTGTTTAAACGCACATCGACTCCGTCTTTAATGAGTTGTTCGTATAAGTGCTGCGCTGCATCTGGATCTTCTTTTGCTAATAGCTGGGATAACATTTCAACTTGTGTGACCTGAGTACCTAATCGACCGAACGCTTGAGACAACTCACTGCCAATAGGACCCCCACCTAACACAACCAAACGTTTTGGTTGTTCAGTTAAATCCCACAACGTATCTGCAGTCAGGTAATCAACATCTTGTAAACCAGGAATAGGTGGCACAAATGCACTAGCCCCGGTAGCTATTACAATGTTTTTAGTCGTTAACGATTGAATGCCGTCTGCGGTTTGAATATCGACCTGCCAGGGAGACACGATAGTTGCGCTACCTGTGACTACATTTACACCTAAAGACTCATAACGTTCGATTGAATCATGTGGTTCGATAGTTTTAATCACACTATGAACTTGGCTCATGACCGCTTTAAAATCAATTTGAGGCGCTGCGTAACTTACACCTGTTTTTTGTGAGTTCTTATGTATATTTGCCAGCTTGCTGGCGTGTAATAAACTTTTTGAAGGCACACAACCTGTGTTTAAACAATCGCCACCCATTTTGTGTTTTTCTACTAAGGTTACTGATGCTTTGACTGCGGCAGCTATATAAGCTGTCACTAATCCCGCCGCTCCAGCTCCAATTACCACTATATTGCGGTCAAATGTCTTAGGTTTCTGCCAGCCTTTATAAACTCTGCGTTGTTTAAGCATATTGATAATGAATTTAGCAATAAGAGGAAATAACCCTAACAAAACAAAAGATAAGATCAGATCAGCAGAAACGATATCTGCAAGGGTATTAATCTCTACAAGCTGAAGACCCGCATTCACGTAGACAACTGTGCCTATCAACATGCCTACTTGGCTTACCCAATAATAGGTGAGGGTTCGAATACCTGTGACGCCCATGACTAAATTGATTACAAAAAATGGAAACAAAGGCACCATTCTCAAACTGAGTAAGTAAAACGCACCGTCTTTTGCAATACCTTCATCAATCGCTTTAATTTTATTAGAAAACGTTTTCTTAACCCAATCTCGCAACAAAAACCTAGAAACTAAAAAAGCGAAAGTAGCCCCGATAGTCGATGCAAACGAGGCCAACAACAATCCCCAACCTAGCCCAAATAATGCGCCAGCACCTAGGGTAAGAATTGCAGCACCAGGCAAACTAAGAGCTGTGACTACTACATACAATAGAAAGTAGCCTATAAATGCTTGAAACCAATTCTGTTGAATAGAATCGGCTAACTGTTGTTGATTTGATTTAAGACTTTCGAGAGTCAGATATTGACCTAAATCAAAAACAAAAAAAGCGCCTATCAAACCTATAACGATGGCTAGAAGTATTCCGCGTTTAAAATTCATAGCGTTGTTGTACCTTAATTTTTAATAAACGATGTAATAATTAGTTAACATAAGACTCAATACGACTCAGATATTAGTTGTAACAAACAAAGACCAAACCATAAGCGCATTTATTTCGTGATGATAATGAACGAGTTGAATATTATTGTGAAAACACACTTTGCACAACAGCTCGTAGTCTTAGCATCGCACATTATACAAGGTATTGTTTGCAAGACCTTACTGGTCAAGACTTAAAATAGGATTAGCGACAAGTTTGACTAAGGCATAACAATTTATCTTATTTTTGCACAGCCTAAGTTCAAGGTAACTTTTACCACACAATCTGAAAAATCTAAGAGTGCTCCTCGTAAACAAAACTGTTGAGAGATGTAGGGCCTTGACAAGCCTTGAGCTCGTTGAAAATGATAGCAAGTTGCGCCGCTAATTACTGCCAAATGACAACTTAACACCAAATTCAAGGTGTTTTTTTAGGCTAACTATCTTAATCAAAAGGAACTAACGCTTGACCACTGTGCCAAGCTTGCTTATAAATGACCTTTATTAAGCAGCAAAGTGCGTTGAATGTCAGTTAAACACCCCATAATCGCTATCACTGGTTCGTCTGGTGCAGGCACAACTATGACTACCAATGCTATTCGACACATATTTCGTAATTTGTCAGTCAATGCAGCGGTGGTGGCTGGAGATAGCTTCCACCGGTTTACGCGACCTGAAATGGAAGTTGCGATCCGTAAGGCACAAGAGCAGGGCAGGCACATCAGTTATTTTGGGCCCAAAGCCAACGACTTTGAGATGCTCGAGTCTTTATTTACTGAATATGCTGAAACCGGCATGGGTAAACACCGCCAATATCTTCACACTTTTGATGAAGCGGTACCTTTTAACCAAATGCCCGGTACTTTCACTCCTTGGCAAGATTTACCTGAAAACACCGACGTACTTTTTTATGAAGGATTACATGGTGGTGTCACCAACGATGATGTCGACGTAGCCAAACACGTTGACTTATTAGTTGGCATGGTACCCATAGTTAACTTGGAGTGGATCCAAAAAATTGTTCGTGACACTACAGACCGTGGGCATTCTCGCGAAGCGGTTATGAGTAGCATAGTGCGTAGCCTCGATGATTATTTTAAATTCATTACTCCACAGTTTTCACGGACTCATGTTAACTTTCAAAGGGTACCCACAGTCGATACGTCTAATCCCTTCAGTGCCCGCGAAATACCCAGTCAAGACGAAAGTTTCGTAGTGGTGCGTTTTCGCCGCGAAATGAAGAGTGTTGATTACCCCTACCTACTCAAGATGATTGACGGCGCGTTTATGTCACGAATTAATACTATTGTAGTGCCTGGTGGAAAGATGGGCCTAGCTATGGAGCTTATACTGATGCCACTTTTAGAAGAGTTATTGGATAAAAAACGCCGCGCCGGCTTTCAGATGGATTGGGTAAGTGATAAATAATGCTGAAGCCAATCAATACTGAACAAAAACTCCCCATTAAAATCCGTATTTTAATTGGTATTGTTGCTGTTCCATCATTAATTTTAGCCGCTATGATTGTTTCAATGCTTATCAATCAAACAGCCGGCAAAATAAGCTTTTTTGAGGTGCTATATTCCTTGGTGGGTGTTTTCGCCATGTATATTGCTTTAACTGGTAAAAAATTCTTTTAAGTTCATTTTCTATCACACCTTAAGACTGGTTGCCTATGACAAACTTTGTAACAATCCAAATGTGTTACTAATCAACGCAACCTTTTGAATTAGCTGGCTTTCACTTATAGTGTAGTCTGGCATGCAACTTATTTGGATTAGGTTATGGGACAAGAAACAACAAAAATTTTGGTCGTCGATGATGACATGCGTCTACGCAGTCTTCTAGAACGTTACTTAGTTGAACAGGGTTTTCAAGTCAGAGCCGCAGCTAATTCTGAACAAATGGACAGATTGTTAGAGCGTGAAAACTTTCATCTTATGGTACTAGATCTGATGTTACCTGGTGAAGACGGTTTGTCTATTTGTCGACGTTTACGTCAAAAAGAAAACGGAATTCCCATCGTAATGTTGACCGCTAAAGGTGATGAAGTAGACCGTATTATTGGCCTAGAAATGGGCGCTGACGACTACCTACCTAAACCGTTTAATCCCCGTGAGTTACTCGCTAGAATAAAGGCAGTGCTTCGTCGTAAAACAACTGAACCACCAGGCGCACCGTCTCTTGAAGAACAAATTATTGAGTTTGGTAAGTACTCACTTAATCTAGGTACTAGAGAAATGAGTACTGAAGGCCAGCCGATGACTCTCACCAGTGGTGAATTTGCAGTGCTTAAATCCTTGGTTACTCATCCTAGAGAACCTCTGTCTCGTGATAAACTAATGAACCTAGCACGAGGTCGTGATTATAGTGCGCTGGAACGTAGTATTGATGTGCAGGTATCACGCCTACGCCGAATGCTAGAAGAAGACCCTGCAAATCCACGTTACATTCAAACCGTTTGGGGTTTGGGTTATGTGTTTGTACCAGACGGTGAAAATACGGCTTAACCTCCGTGATTAACTTACATGATTACATCCACAATCTTACCCGTACCTTCACTCGTACTTACACCCGTACATTTACTTAAGTGAGATTTCTACCCAAAAGTTCTTTTGGTCAGACGGTCTTATTGATTGGTATCTTACTGTTTATTAACCAAATTGTATCTTTGGTTTCAGTAACCTTTTACTTTGTTAGCCCTAATGTGCAGCAAATTAATAATTTGCTTGCAACACAAATTAAGTTAGCTTTTGTTGAGGATATCGACAGTCAAACGCCTAAATTAGATCCACGCTTTTACCAAGCCGCTGGTATGCATATATATAATCAGTCAGAAGCCATTAACAATGGTTTAGAGCAATCCATCCCATATCAATCTTGGTCAAAGCAAATGTCAGATAGCTTGGGTGGTGAAGCACAAGTCAGGATAACTCATGGCGAACCTTACCTGTATTGGATAAACCCGCCACAAAATCCTAATATTTGGATCACTATTCCCATGGTTGGATTGGGGCAAGGCGATGGTTCACCGCATTTAGTTTACTTGCTAATGATTGGTATTCTAAGTGTTGGCGGTAGTTTAATTTTTGTACGACGCTTAAATCGCCCCTTAAAAGCCCTACAAGATGCGGCCTTATTAGTAGGCCGCGGGCAAGTGCCTAAGCCCCTAAAAGAAGAAGGTTCCAGCGAATTAATAGCAGTAACTCATGCCTTTAATCAAATGTCCAAGGGTATTAAACAACTCGAAGATGACAGAGCGTTGCTGACTGCTGGCATATCTCACGACCTACGCACACCTCTAACTCGTATCAGATTAGCTTCAGAAATGTTACCTAAATCACAAGACTGGGTGAAAGAAGGCATAGTTCACGATATTGAAGATATGAACGAAATCATTGATCAATTTATTGATTATGTGCGCCAAGATCAACAAGAGTGTATGCAAGCAAGTAATTTAAACGATCTTATCAGAGACGCCGCACAAATCAGGAATATAGAAGAAAACCATGAAATTATTTTAGATCTTGGCTCATTACCAAAAACATTAATTAGGCGAGTGGCCTTAAAAAGAGTGTTAGACAACTTAATCGAAAACGCCTTTCGTTATGGCAGTAACAATATTGAAATCACTTCTAGACATTATAAAAAGGAAAAGCAGTTATGTTTTTCTATTCGCGACTTTGGCTCTGGTATCCCAGAAGAACAGATACCTGGCCTTTTTGAACCTTTCACCCAAGGCGACAAAGCACGTGGAAGCCTCGGTTCAGGGCTCGGTTTAGCCATTATTAGACGTATAGTTGAAATGCACTCGGGGGAAGTGACGTTGAAAAATCATCCACAAGGAGGGTTAGTTGCTTCTGTGTTTATTGGTTATCAGGTAATAGGTTAGTCGAACTTAAGTTACCCATTTATTAAGAGACTGATACGATGGCCAATCTACGATAACTGACAGAAATAGTAT